>PMXR01000055.1 GCA_003171035.1 Chloroflexota bacterium | reverse complement strand
GCGACATCTTCCAGAACTGGGAGACGCTGGCGCAGAGCTTCCCAGATTTCCTCGACCAGATGCTGTCCGTCTTCCTGGGCGCGTCGACCGCCGACGGCTACAACCCATACCGGGTCAGCCGCGACGGCGGCATCGACTGGGATGTCGCCGACCCGCGCGAGCCGTGGGGCCATCTGGGCTACTGGGGCGACCACCAGATCGTATACCTGCTCCGGCTGCTCGAAAGCGAGGAGCGGTTCCGGCCCGGAGTCCTGGCATCGTGGCTGAACAGACGCGAGTACCCCAGCGCCAACGTTCCGTACCGGATCGCCGGGCTGGACGCGATTCTGGCCAACCCGCGCAGCACCATCACCTTCGACACGGCGCTGCACCGTCGACTCACGGCCGCGGCCGCCGAGATCGGGGCGGACGCCAAGCTCGTCACGGACTCCAACGGCGAAGTCCTGCTGGTCACGCTGGCCGAGAAGCTGCTCCTGCCACTGCTGGTCAAGCTCACCAACTTCATCCCCGACGGCGGGACGTGGCTGAACGCGCAGCGACCCGAGTGGAACGACGCCAACAACGCGCTGGCCGGCTGGGGTCTGTCGATGGTGACCGTGGCCCACATTCGGCGGTATCTGTCTTTCTGCGAGCGGATCTTCGCCGGTTCCGAGGCGGCCGAGCTGTCGGAGCCGGTCGCCGTCCTTGTGGAACGCCTGACGGAGATCTACGACGCCGCTCCCGCCACGTTCGACGACACCTCCCGATACGAGTTCCTCGTGGCCGTGGGACGTGCCGGCGAGGAACACCGTCGCGCCGTGTATGCCGGCGGGATCGAGACCCGGCGGTCGCTGCCTATGTCGGCCTTGCGCCGATTCATAGCCAGCGCCTTGCCGGTCATCGAGCGGGCGATCAGGGCGAATCGACGCGACGACGGCCTCTACCACGGCTACAACCTGCTCCAGATCGAGGGCGGGCAGGCTCGCGTCAACCACTTGTTCAAGATGCTCGAAGGCCAGGCGGCCGTTCTCGGCTCGGGTCTGCTGACTCCGGCGGAGTCCCTGGAGGTCATGCGCGCGCTTCGGACGAGCGACCTGTACAGGGCCGACCAGAACAGCTACCTGCTCTACCCGGACCTCGTTCTGCCGTCCTTCCTGAGCAGGAACACGATCACATCGGCGCCGCCGCTCGACGATCCGCGGATCTTCGTCCGCGACAGCCACGGCCAGTGGCACTTCCAGTCCGAGCTCCAGAACGCCAACGATCTGGCCGCCCGCCTCGACACGATCAATGTAGAGCCGCAGGTTCGCAAGGCCACTCTGGACCTCTGGGAGACCGTCTTCCGGCACCGCGAATTCACCGGCCGGAGCCGTACCTTCTTCATGTTCGAGGGCCTCGGCAGCATCTATTGGCACATGGTCGCCAAGCTGCTCGTGTCGGTTCAGGAGTGCTACCAGGCGGCCATCGAACCCGAGACCGGCGAGGTCGACATCGACGCCGCGGCCGCGCTGGCGGACGCCTACGACCACGTCCGCGACGGGCTCGGTTTCCGCAAGTCGGCCGAAGTCCAGGGCGCCTTCCCGTGCGACCCGTACTCGCACACGCCACGGCATCGCGGAGCGCAGCAGCCCGGAATGACCGGCCTCGTCAAGGAGGAGGTCCTGGCTCGCTGGGGAGAGCTGGGCGTGCAGGTTCGACAGGGCAAGTTGCGCTTTGCGCCCAGCCTGCTGCATCGGGCCGAGTTCGGGGCAGCGCCACAACGTTTCGACTACGTCGACCTGGCCGGAGAAGACCGGTTCTGCGACCTGCCCGCCGGCGGTCTTGCCTTCACCTATTGCGGCACCCCGGTCTGCTACGAGCTGGCGGACCGGGCCTCCATCCTCATAGACCGGGCTGCCGGCCCGAGCGAGCTGATCGCCGGTGACGAGCTGTCCTTGGCCGCAACCGAGTCCGTCTTCGCGCGCGACGGCTCGATATTGCGACTTGTCGTTCGCGTCCCCCGAGAGGCTCTTCGCCTCCCGGCCGTGGAAGCGATCTCCACGTCCCACAATGGCCATAGCGAGGGCCGGCCTTTCGTCCCTGCCTGACATCGAGTGTCCCAAACTCAAGGAGTAGGAATGCCAGTTACGTACTCGGGTCGCCCCAGGCGGCCCAGCCGATTGCTCAGCCGCCTCGGCCTGACAGCGGTCGTCCTCATCGTTGCGGGCTGCGGCAGCTCCAACGCCACAGCCACGCCGGGAGCGTCGGGGGCGTCCAGCCCCGCGGCGTCCGGCCCGACCACGGCTCGCCCCTGGATGGACGCCACGAAGTCCGTGGATGATCGCGTGGCGGCGTTGCTCGGTCAGATGACCGAGGCCGAGAAGATCGGCCAGATGACCCAGGTTGAAAACCACGCCCCCAGCTTCACGTCCGCGAACGTGACGAGCTCCGCGCTGGGCTCGGTCCTGAGCGGCGGCGGCGGTTCGCCCGCGGCCGGGAACAACACTCAGGCCTGGTACGACATGGTGAACGGGTACCAGCAGGCGGCGCTCCAGACGCGCCTCGGCATCCCGATGATCTACGGCATCGACGCCGTACACGGCGACAACAACGTCTCCGGTTCGACGATCTTCCCCCAGAACGTCGGCATGGGTGCGACGAATGACCCGGCGCTCGTGACCAAGGAGTGCCAGGCCACCGCGCTCGAGATGAACGCGGTGGGGATCCGCTGGAGCTTCGGCCCGGTGATCGCAGTTCCGCAGGACATTCGCTGGGGTCGCACCTACGAAGGCTTCAGCGAGAACACCGACCTCGTCTCCAAGCTCGGGACCGCCTGTGTCCAGGGCTTCCAGGGCACCAGCCTCTCCGCACCCGACACGACCGTTGCAACCCTCAAACATTTCATCGGCGACGGCGGCACCGCCTTCGGTAGCTCGACCGCGAGCGGACCGACCGGACCGTATCTGCTCGACCAGGGCGTCGACCAGATGGATCAGGCCACTCTTCTCAAGCTCTTCCTGCCGCCGTACGAGGCCGCAGTCAAGGCGGGCGCCCGCATCGTCATGGTCTCGTACTCGAGCACCACGGACGGCAAGATGCACGGCAACAAGCAACTGATCACCGACGTCCTCAAGACCCAGCTCGGGTTCACCGGTTTCGTGGTCTCCGACTGGGGCGGCGTCGACCAGGTTGTGCCCGGCGACTATTCGGGCTCGGTGGCCAAAGCGATCAATGCCGGCGTCGACATGGTCATGGTCCCCGACGATTACAACCGCTTCATCAGCACGATGACGTCGCTGGTGAAGGACGGCACGATCCCGCAGTCCCGAATCGACGACGCGGTCTCGCGCATCCTACGCGTCAAGTTCGAAATGGGTCTCTTCGAAAACCCGATGCCAGCTGCCGGGAAGCTGGCTGAAGTCGGGTCGGATGCAGACCGAGCCATCGCCAGCCAGGCCGTCTCCGAGTCGGCCACGCTGCTCAAGACCAGCTCCGGCGTCCTGCCGATCGCGACCACGGGGAAGAAGGTCCTCCTGGCCGGTATGGGCGCCGATGACATCGGCATCCAGTCGGGCGGGTGGACGATGACCTGGCAGGGATCGATCGGCAACATTACCGATGGCACGACCATCAAGGACGCCTTATCGTCCAAGCTGGGTTCCAACCTCACCTACGACCCGAATGCCGCCTTCCCGACCGGCACGAAGGCCGACGTGGGCGTCCTCGTGGTGGCCGAGCGGCCGTACGCCGAAGGTGTCGGCGATTCAGCCGACCTCAAACTGCCGATCGAGGACCTGGCGCTCGTCAACAAGATGAGGCCGCTCGTCAGCAAGCTCATCGTCATCGTCATCTCAGGCCGACCGATGCTCCTGGACGAACTGTCGTCCGCGGATGCCATCGTCGAGGCCTGGCTCCCCGGCACCGAAGCCGAGGGCCTGGCCGACGTCCTGCTCGGCACCAAGCCATTCGTTGGGACCACGCCTTACACGTGGCCAAAGACTGCAGCAGATGCGCCCCGAACCGGCAAGTCTGCCTGCGCCGGCGCGGTCTACCCACTTGGGTACGGCCTGGACGCGACGGGCAAGCTACTTGGTCCGCCCGCCTGCTAGTCGGACCGCGCCGTTGAATTCTGCTTCCGAGCCCGGAAGAAAGTTCAGCGTAAGGAGGAGACATGGGTTTCGCGGTACTCGATCGTCTCGCCATGCTCGGCGACCAGCGTCGCCGAGCCTCCGGTTCGCCGCCACCCAGTTCAAGGCTCAAGGTGGTCGTATCCGCCTTGGCCTCATCCGCTCTGATCATCACCGCCCTCGCCGTCGTGCCCTCCGCGGCACCGACGGTCCAGGCCGCCTCGACGAACATCTCGCAGGGCAAAGTCGCGACCGCCTCGTCGGTTGAGAACGCGGGCACTCCGGCATCGGCGGCCGTGGACGGTTCGACCACCACGCGCTGGTCCAGCGCCTTCAGCGACCCGCAGTGGATTCAGGTCGACTTGGGTCAGACCGCGTCGATCACCCAGGTCATCCTGATTTGGGAGACGGCGTACGCCAAGTCGTTCCAGATCCAGACATCGCCTGACGCCGTAACGTGGACGCCGATCTACACGACGACCACCGGCACCGGCGGCACCCAGACCCTGAACATCACCGGTAGCGGTCGCTACGTCCGGATGTACGGCACCGTCCGTTCGACCGGATACGGCTATTCGCTCTGGGAGTTCCAGGTCTTCGGCACCATCGGCCCCGTGCCGACGCCGACCCCCGTGCCGACGCCCACCCCCGCCCCGACGGCGACGGCAACTCCGACGGGCTGCAGCACAGCCAACTTCGCCCAGGGCAAGACGGCCACCGCATCCTCTGCCGAGAACGCCGGCACGCCGGCTTCGGCCGCGGTTGACGGCAACACCGGCACCCGCTGGTCGAGCGCCTTCAGCGATCCGCAGTGGATCATGATCGACCTCGGTTCGACCCAGTCGATCTGCAAGGTCGTCCTGATGTGGGAGACCGCAGCGGGCAAGAGCTTCTCGATCGACGTTTCCGCCGACGGCAGCACCGGTTGGACCTCGATCTATTCCACCACCACCGGCACCGGCGGGACCCAGACCCTGACCGTCAACGGCAGCGGCCGCTACATCCGGATGTACGGCACGGCCCGCACCACCGGCTACGGCTATTCGCTCTGGGAGTTCCAGGTCTTCACCGGCAGCGGTCCCGCTCCGACGCCGACCCCAACGGGCACCGCGACGGCGACGCCCACCCCGACCCCGACTCCAACGCCGACCGGCGGTGTCTGCAGCCAGCCGGCCGCCCCGAACTTCGGCCCGAACATGCATATCTTCGATACGACCATGTCGGCCGCAACGATCCAGACTCAGTTGACCAACGACTTCAACCTGCTCAAGGACACCAACACGGCCCAGTTCGCTGAGAACCGCGCTGCTGAGGTGTTCAAGCCGGGCACTTACAACGTCACCGCCAACGTCGGCTTCTACGAGTCGGTGGCTGGCGCGGGCCTCAACCCGGGCGACGTGGTGATCAACGGCGACGTCACCGTTGATGCCTTCAACTCAGAAGACGCCGGCAACGCCACCCAGAACTTCTGGCGCTCTGCCGAGAACCTGACCATCAACCCGTCGGCGGGAGCCGACCGCTGGGGCGTCGCCCAGGCTGCGCCCTTCCGACGCATCCAGGTCAACGGCGGCCTCAACCTCTTCCCGGCGAGCTATGGCTGGGCGAGCGGCGGCTACATCTCCGACGTCAAGGTCACCGGGGCGGTGTCCTCTGTCGAGCAGCAGCAGTGGTACTCCAAGAACAGCAACTTCGGTAGCTGGAGCGGCTCGGTCTGGAACATGGTCTTCTCGGGCGTCACCGGCGCCCCGGCGGCCAGCTTCCCGACTCCGCCCATGACCGTCCTCGGAACCACCCCGGTCTCTCGCGACGTTCCGTACCTCTACTGGGATGGCAGCGCATGGCGCGTCTTCGTGCCCTCGCTCCAGACCAACTCGTCCGGCACCAGCTGGCCGAACACCCCCGGCACCTCGCTCCCGATCAGCCAGTTCTTTGTAGTCACCCCTGGCGCGACCGCAGCGCAGATGAACAGCGCCCTCAGCTCCGGCTGCAACCTGTTCTTCACCCCGGGCGTCTACCACCTCAACCAGACCCTCAACGTCACCAAGGCCGACACCATCGTCCTGGGCATCGGCTATCCGACGCTCGTCAATGACGGCGGCATCGACACCATGCACGTCGCCGACGTCAACGGCGTTCGCCTCAAGGGTCTGCTCCTCGATGCCGGCACCACCCAGGCCAACACCCTTCTGACCATCGGCACGGCCGGCAACACAACAAGCCATGCCAGCGATCCGGTCTCGATCCAGGACGTCTTCTTCCGGATCGGCGGCGAGTTTGCGGGCAAGGTGACCAACAGCCTTATCGTCAACAGCTACGACACGATCATCGACCACATCTGGGCCTGGCGCGCCGACCACGGGGCCGGCGTAGGCTGGACATCAAACACGGCCGACACCGGTCTGACCGTGAACGGCAACAACGTCCTCGCCACCGGGCTCTTCGTCGAGCACTATCAGAAGTGGGACGTCGTCTGGAACGGCCAGAACGGCAAGACCATCTTCTTCCAGAACGAGATCGGATACGACGAACCGAATCAGGCCTCGTTCATGGATGGCACAACCAACGGCTACGCGGCCTACAAGGTGGCCAGCACCGTCACGACGCACGAAGCCTGGGGCTTGGGTAGTTACGTGCTCTTCAATGCGAACCCAGCCGTCGTCGTGGACCACGCCTTCCAGGCGCCGCAGGTGTCGGGCGTCAAGTTCCACAACCTGACCACGATCTCGCTTGGATCGGGCGTCATCCTGCACGTCATCAACAGCACCGGCGGAGCGACACCGACGAGCGTGACACCAGTGACGGTGACCAGCTACCCGTGATCTCTCGATCGCGGCAATAGTCACCACGCAGTGACAGCGCCGGCCGGTCCGATGATCTTGGGCCGGCCGGCGTTCTACGTCCGGAGCGTGACACGCAGCCGACACATCGGTCGCGGCAGGTGCGATTCTCGGCGTCATCGCGTCGAGAGGGTGTATATCGCCTCCAGGCGATCGCGGAGATGCCGCGTCGCAAGGAGGGATCCCTCCGCAAGTGGGGGAGTGGGTGGTCGGTGCCGGTAGCGGCTCGCGCAGTCGATCGGACGGCGCGACGCGCGGCTAGGAGTCGGCGCGCAGCCGGGCCTGCTTCAGGACGGCGCGGGCGGCGCCGCCGTGCGACCATTGCGTCTTGATCGTATACACGCCTCTAGCCCCATCGGCGCCGCTGGCCGCTGCCTTGTTCCTGGTGACGATCGTCCTCGTCATCGCTCGGCCATGGCGTCTGACCGAGGCCGCCGCGGCAGCTCTCGGTGCAGGCGGCATGGTTCTGGCGGGGCTGGTGTCGCCGAGCGGGGCCGTCTCCGACGTCGCCGGCCACTGGAACGTCCTGCTTTTCTTCGTCGGCCTGACCGGCGCGGCGGCCGTTGCGGAAAGAAGCGGGCTCTTCGAGGCTCTGGCCGGGACCGCCGCGCGTCTCTCGGCCGGCAGCCCGCGGCGGCTGCTCGCGGCGGTGGTGGCCGCGGGCGCCGTTGTCGCGGCGCTCCTGTCCAACGACGCCGCAGCTCTGGTCTTGACGCCGGTCGTCTACGTACTCGTGGCTCGGTTCGGCCTGGCGCCGCTGCCATACGTGCTGGCCTGCACCTTCGTGGCCGACGCGGCGTCGATCGCCCTCCCGGTGAGCAATCCTGTGAACGTGATCGTCAGCGATCGGCTGGGCGTGAGCGCGGCGAGCCTGGTGCCGGTGCTGTTGCCGGCCGCGGCTGCGTCGGTGCTTGCGCTGTTTGGCTGCCTGTTCGTGATCTATCGGCAGCAGCTCTCGGCACGTGCGCCGCTAGTGCCCGCCGCGTCGTCGTGGGACGCCTGGACGGGTGTTCCGCGGCCGCTTCTCACCGCCTTCGGAGTCGCGGTCGCTGCCTTCGCCGTCGCCTCCGCGCTAGACGTGCCGCTCGGTCCGACTATGGCCGCCGTGTGGCTGCTGCTGCTCGGAGTCGAGTGGACGAGCCGGCGTCCCGAGCGCCCGCTCGACGGCGTTGGCTGGTCGCTGCTCGTCTTCGTAGCCTCGATGGGCATCCTCGTCGACGGCCTCTCGTCGGCCGGCATAACCGCCTGGCTCGCGCAGCTGGTCCTGGGGCAAGTGCGCGATTCGCCGGCCGCCGTCATGATCGTGACCGCCTTTGCGGCGGCCGTGGGCTCGAACCTGGTGAACAACTTGCCCGCGGCATTCGTGTTCGCCGACGCCGTCAACAGTGCGGGGCTGAGTGCCGCCAGTGCCCATGCTGCCGCCATCGGCACGATCATCGGCGCGGACCTGGGTCCAAACTTGACGCCTGTTGGCTCGGTCGCCACGCTCCTGTGGTTCGTGCTGTTGCGCCAGCGGGGACTGCAAGTGTCAACGTGGAGCTACATCCGGATCGGCCTGATCGTGACTCCCGTCACGATCCTTGCGGCGCTCGGCGTCGCCCTGTTGCTGGGAGTGCCAAGGTGAGTGAGTCATGAGCGCACCTCGACGGTTTCTCGTGGCGCTGGCCGGTACCGAGGACGCCGCCCTGCCGGAGGCCGTGGTCCGGGTCGTGGGGGCCGGAGCGGAAGTCGAAGTCGCGCTGCTCCACGTCGCCGAAACCGGGGCCCGGGAACTGGCGGCATACGACCCGCTGCTCCGGCGAGGGCCCTGGCCCCTTCCAAAGAAGGCCGAGATCGAACACCGCCTGACAGAAGCCGATGACGAAGGGGCGGCCGCGCTCCTCGCGTCATGGCACGAGAAGTTCGCGCTGGCGCTGCCGGGGACAAAGATCACGCACGAGGTAGCCCAGGGCCGGCCGGAGGAGCAGATAATCGCGGCCGCGCAGCGGCTGAATGCCGATGCGGTGATCCTCTGCGCCCGGCCGCGGACGGGCCCTGCCGAGCCCGGACCCAGGAGCGTCGGTCACGTGGCCCGGTTCGTGGTCGACCACTCCCCGGTGCCGGTCCTGCTGGTGAGGAGCTCCAGAACCGTTCCGTAGCCCGGTCCCGGGCACCGGCCGCAGCCAGCGGCGGACTACCTTTGAGCCATGACCACCAACACCATCTCGCCGGCGACGCCGACGGCCTGCCGCCCCGCCACGCCCTCGAGCTCTTCGAGCTGCTGGGTGGCGGGAAACGCGATGCCGTCTGGGATCGCTCGGGGATGACGAAACACGCCCTCGCGATTCTGCCGCGCGTCACCCACTACGACATCGATGTCGTCCCCGCCCTGGCAGCTGCCGTCGCGACGTTCCTCGACGACCCCGCGGTCTGAGCCATACCGCGTATCTCAGTTCGACGGCCAGATGGCCCGGCGCGATATCTTGCGAGCTCGATACCAGGCGAGGTACTCGAGCAGC
Source organism: Chloroflexota bacterium (assembly GCA_003171035.1). Lineage (GTDB taxonomy): Bacteria > Chloroflexota > Limnocylindria > Limnocylindrales > CSP1-4 > Fen-1039. The sequence goes on along the minus strand of PMXR01000055.1, from coordinate 7,049 downwards.
TCGTCTCGCTCGTCGTCGGTCACATCAGCGAAGAGCGCCGCCGCGACCGCGCGGGCGTCGAAGCCGGTTTGTGCTGTTTGGCCCGGCACGGGATAGCCGCTGAGGCGCATGAGCTCGTCGTACGGTATCGCGAGAGCCTGACTCAATTGGTGAAGGACATGCGGCGAGGGGTGCTTGACGCCGCCGTTCTCGAGCCTGTTGAGGTATGCGGCAGAAATGCCCGCGGCGCGGGCCACTCCTACAGCCGAGAGCCCGCGAACGTCGCGCGCCTGCTTGAGCATCGTTCCGAATGATTCCGTCACGTGGACTCTCACTATATCAGCAGTAGATGGTACGCAACTATAGTTGACAATGCGATGGAACGGGAGTCTACTTTGAACGGCAGTTGTCGTCCGAGCCGGCCCGGCGCGTAAAGCCCCTTCCCCGGATTGCTTCAGCAAGGTCGGGGACGAGTATGAGCGTCAAGATTCAGTGGCTGGCGATCGCATCGATCGTTGCGATGGGGACGGTCAGCGCTCTCCTGATCGTCTCCCTGAGGGGGTTTCAGGGTTCGGCGGGCGGCGACCTTGCGGTATCGTCCGCTCCCGGGATCTGGACCAGCCCGGTGATCCTGCTGGCCGGCGTGCTCATCCTTTTGTGCCTGTCGCTTGTGCATGTCGTGCGGCGCCGGCAGAGGCTCGCCGCGGGACAGGCAGCAGCATGAGATCAATCGCCACCCGCCAAGGCGCTGACTCCAGGCGCGCGCCGCGCCGCCGGCCTGCCGCGCTTGCACCACCTCGGCCGTCGTCGCCACCTGGGTTCGCGCCGACCTTCCAGGACCTGATGGCAACGGCCCCAGTGGCCGCGTTCGTCAAAGACTCCGATGGCCGCTACATCTTCGCCAACCCGTTCCTTCTCGCCACGATGGACAAGTGGATGGGGCCGGGATGGCGCGGCAAGACCGATGCCGAGATGTGGCCACCGGAAGCCGCTGCGATGCTGCGCCGGCACGACCAGGCCATCCTGCGCGGGGATGGGTCGCAGGTCTTCTCATACGTGATGAAGCTCAAGGATGGACCACACACCGTCCTGTTCATCGAATTCCCCGTGCCCGCCGGCGATCACGGCATCGGGGTGGGCGGCCTGGGCTTCGACATCACCGCACATACGCAGGCCGACGCGGAACGTTCCCGGCTGGGTGCCGCGATCGAGCAGGTGGCCGAGTCCGTCATGGTCGCGGACCGTGACGCACGGATCACATACGTCAATTCGACCTTCGAGACAGTGACCGGCTACACGCGCCAGGAGGTCATCGGCAAGAATCCCCGGATCCTCCAGAGCGGACTCCAAACGCCGTGGTTCTACGATGCCATGTGGGCCGCGATCTCGAACGGCATGCCGTGGAGGGGCGATCTCGTAAACCGGCGCAAGGATGGGACGCTGTACACGGAGGAAGCCGTCATCTCGCCGATCCGCGAGCCTTCGGGCGCGATCACGAGCTTCGTGGCCGTCAAGCGCGACGTATCGAGCGAGCGTGCGATCGCGGAGCGCTCGACCCAACTCAGTCGCGAGCGGGCCCTCATCTCGGAGACCATCCGAGGTCTTCGACCTGGCGCCTCTTCGGAGGTGACTGCCCAGGCGATCTGCCGTCAGGTTCTGACCCTTAGCGGCGCCAAGACTGCGGCCATCTTCATCTTCGAGGTGGATGGACGCGCATCGCCGATCGGCTTCGTCGTCGCCGGCGAGCCCGACCCGAAGGTGCCAGTGCTACCTCGCGAGCGCAGCCTTTATCTCCGCACACGGGCTGTTGCCGGTCCCTGGATCGAGCCGTGGATAAGCCGGCCCGGAGCTCCGAACAACAAGCTTCTGAGCAGCCTCGGCATTCACTCGCGTGCCTTCGCGCCCGTCCGAAACGCCCAGCGCCTCATCGGGTTTCTCTCGATCGCCGCCGAGGCATCCGTCGACGAGGTCGCCGCCGCCGACATGCTGCCGGCTCTCGTCGAGTTCGCCGACCTGACCGGAGCATTGATCGGCCAGGACATGGCCAAGCGTGCCTCCGCGGGACGTGGTCGCAGCCACATCCTGGACGTCATCGCCCACAGGGCCTTCCGGCCGGTCTTTCAACCAATCGTTGACCTGGCGCGGGGCGTCACGGTCGGCTACGAGGCTTTGACTCGCTTCACCGACGGCAGCGATCCGGAGACACTCTTCGCGCAAGCCCACGCGGTCCATCTAGGATCGGAGCTGGAGCTCGCGACCCTTCAGGCTGCCCTCGCCGCCGGGGAGTCGTTGCCCGATTCCGCCTGGCTCAACGTGAACGCGTCGCCCGACCTCATCATGTCGGGGAAGCCGCTGCGCTCCGTGCTCCGGGGCAGCTCCCGGCACCTGGTGCTCGAGGTCACCGAGCATGCGGCCATCACCGACTACTCGGCGTTCCGCACGGCGATGACGTCTCTCGGGCCCGATGTGGAATTCGGCGTGGATGACGCCGGCGTGGGGTTCGCCAGCCTGCGCCATATCCTCGAGCTGCAACCCGCATTTGTGAAGCTCGACCGGTGGCTGGTCAGCGGCCTGGAGGCGGATGAGGCGCGCAAGGCGATGATCGTCGGCCTGGCCCATTTTGCTCGATCGACAGGTTGCTGCCTCATCGCTGAGGGCATCGAGACCGACTTCGAGCTGGCCGTCCTGCGGGACCTCGACATCCAGCTGGGCCAGGGCTACTTGCTTGGTCGACCCTTGCCGGCCCCCGACGCGAGTCCAAGCCTCGTCGCGGACGTTGACGCGGACGCGAGTCCAGGCCGCGTCGCGGTCGCGGTCTGAGGCCCGCCATGTCTGAACGCTCGGACACTTTCGACCCGGTCTGGGGAACGCTCGGCGCCCCGAGTTCCACCGGCAACGGAGGCTGGCCCGCTAGAAACGACGAGGAGGAGGGTGCCCTTGTCGCCGTCCAGCTTCTGGGTGACGGCCTGCACCTGTTGGGCGAGATTCACACCGGCAAGTTCGACCGCCTCTCGGGCTGGCTCAACATGCAAGCAGGCTTCATCCAGGTCCGTAACGCAGTGCATATCCGCCCCGGCGATGCCCCGGATGAGGGCCACCCGAAGGGCACGCTGTGGGTCCGCCTGAACCAGATCGTCCTGGTCATCGATCGGTCGGCAATCCAGCAGATCCGTCCGGGCGCTCCAATCATCCAGAAGGAGCGCCGCGAAGTCTCGATGCTCACTCGTGCATTCGAGCTTCGAGGTGGAATCCACCTCCCCGCCGACGGCTCCATGGCCCATTTCCTCGAGGCCACTGACCCGCGCTTCCTGCCGATTACGGACGTGACCGTCCGCTGGATGTCAAGCCCGGCCCACGTCGCCCGGTTTCCCTTCGCGCTGGTCAACCGCGAGCAGCTGGTGACGGTTGTCGAGGAGACGGAGCAGGCCACTCACGACCTGGTGCGCGAGGAAGTTCGCAGCGCCTGACGTCCGGCGCGCGTGGATCGCGGCCGTCGACTCTGCTGTCGGGCCGCTGACCTCAGGCCATGCCTCTGGCGCTCCGAGTCGGAATCGGCAGGCTGACCAACGCCAGCATGCTGCCGCCGTCAGACACGGCGACTATGCGTTGCCACGCGACCAGCGGGCTGTCATCCCACGGCACGCGATTGCCGCGCGTGTCTCTCTGGGCAATCCGGCCCCGGCCGGTGCCGGCGTAGGGGATAGGATCGCCGCCGCTCGCGAGCTGGTGGAGCAGGCGCGACGTGATGTTGGCCAGGCCGGTGCCGAGGCTGGAGCGATCCCCGAGGCTCTTGTAGTCGCTCTCGGTCAACAGGTCGACGGATCCTGAGCCGACCGGTGTGCGGTGCGTCACGCGGTAGTCCACTTCCGCATGACCGTTTGCGAGGGAATCGATCTCGTTGTCTGGTGCGAAGGACTCATTCATCGTCCTTCTCCCTTTACCCCTTGGCGACCCCACACGGCCGCCGTCGAACACGTCCATGTTCGCCTGTCCGGGGCCAGAGAATGGAGGGGCACTCGTCATGTGGCGCCGGGCGGAGGTCGCACACGACCTAGCGCAGGCGGACTACGCGTTCTCGCTTTTGGCGTACGTAGGGCCGGATTCACGCCGCGGCCCAGTCAAGACCATGGCCGCTTCGCCAAGGTAGACGACTCGATTTCGACCGTCCGCCTTGGCCTGGTAGAGCGCCTCGTCGGCGATCCGCAGGAGGCCGGTCCGGTCGAGAGCCTGGATGGGCGCCTCGGCGACCCCGATGGAAACCGTGATCCTGTCGGTGATCCCAGGAGCCAGGGACATGATCGCCAACTCGGTTCGCGAGCGGATCCGCTCGGCGATCGTCACCGCCGCCTCGGTATCGACCCCCGGCAGCATGACCGCGAATTCCTCTCCGCCATAGCGGGAAGCGAGGTCTCCGTCGCGCATACACGAGCGCAGGACCTCGGCGAAGGTCCGGAGGGCCTCATCGCCCGACGGATGACCGTGGCGGTCGTTGAAGTCCTTGAAGTAGTCCAGATCGAGCATCAGGACCGCGATCACCTCGTCGTCAGCCCGCGACGCGAGCGCATGCTCGAGGGCGAGATCGAACGTCCGGCTGTTGGCCAGGCCCGTCCGCGCGTCCGTGCTTGCCTGTCCTGCGAGCAGGCTGAGGAGGCGGCGGTTGCCGATCGCGAGCGCAGCGTGCGCGGCGAACTGGGCCACGCTCCGGCGGATCTCGACTGGGAGCGCGCGGGGTCGCTCCCAGTATAGGTGCATCGCGCCGATCGCCTCTCCGCTGACGAGGGGTATGCACGCGAGGGTGCCGTGGTCGGCCGGGTAGATCGGGCAGTGAACGCTCAAGGGGGCGGCGAGATCCGAGGAGACGTACATCGAGCTGCGAATCATCCCCGCGCACGTCGAGAGCGTCTTGAGCGTGAGGACCTCTGCGACGGCCCCACCCAGGATTGATTCTGGGACCGCCCGATCCTGCGAATGGTTCAGGACGTGGGTGACTCCGGCGTCGGGATGCACGAGCAGCGTCAACGCATCGATGTTCGCCTTCGCAACCGCCGTGTCGTCGGCCGCGAACGATATCGCCTCGGTGAACTGATTGAGGATCACGCTGCGCAGGGCGTCCTTCTCGAGGGTGCGGCCGAACCGGCGGACAAGCCACAGGCTGAGCACCGCGGACAGCACGAGGACGCCGAGGCCGAACGCGGTCGCTGCGGTCCGAGTGGTGGCCAGGGCATCATCTCGGAGTCTGAGGTTGCTTTCCACGAGATTGAGCTGGACGGTGAGTTGGGCGAGTGCCGCCCTGACGGGCTCTTCGTCCGGGGAGGACCCACTCGTGAACGGTCCCAGCGCCGCGCCTCCCCCGGCCTTGACTGCGGCAATTGCCCGCTGGGCGAACGAGGAATGCCACGTCGCTGTCGCGTTCTCGAGCTCAGTGATCGCGCTGAGCAGGCCCGGCAGCTCGACCGCCCCGGCTTGCATCCGGGCTGCCACGGAAGTCTCGTCCGTGACCGCGGCCTCGTACCGGCTCACTGCCTGTGGATCGGCCGAGAAGAGGTAGTCGTCTATGGCCGACTCCTGGGCATTCACGTCGCCGGCGAGTCGGTCGGCCGCGGCCCACAGATCGCTCGCCTGGCTACTGTCGCGCTGGATGTCGAGTCGCTCGGACTCCGTGAAGGCATAGGCGAACCCAACGAGGAGGATCGCGAGGGCCATCATGCCGGCGATTGCGACCAGGAACCGGTTGCTGCGTGAAATCCTGTGGCGCATAAGTTCATCGTAGGGGCCCGGCTCGGCTACGCGCCGTACCGTTAGTTTGTCGAGCGGGCCGCAAGTACTGATCTTGAGTGGCCATATACCAGTACGATTCCGCCAGGACCCGCCACGAGAATTGAGCCCGATTGGCCTTGTCACGGTTCGGGCGCGTTGTACAGTCTCTCGGGGAGATCAACACGGTCACCAAGACTCTGCACCAGGCAGCCGCCAGCACTTCCGTCGGCCAGGTGCCGATGGATCGCCTCCGCTCTGTGTTCGACGGAATGTTCGATGGCGTATGGCTCGTCGGAGCGGACGGCCGAACGACCTATGCGGCCGGCCACCGGGTTCTGGCGGCCAGCGACGCTGAGCAAGCGCTGCGGGCAAGCGAACGCTGGAGCGAGCGGATCGACGTGCTGGTGACCGACGTGGTCATGCCGGGCATTCACGGAACCGAGCTGGCGGCCAGGATCGTTGCCAGCCGGCCCGACATTGGCGTCGTGTTTGTCAGCGGCTACGATGAGGATGCCGTCGGCCGAGGCACCGAAAGGACGGCCGTGGGCGATTTCCTCCCGAAGCCATTCACGGTGGACGCACTACGCCGAGCGGTCGATAGGGCCGGCGACAAGGCGAGGCCCGCCCTGCTGTAGTCCCGGCCGGCGACTGAAGGCGCCTCCCCGGCGAGCTTAGGCGATCGAGATCCCGGGAACCTGTGCTGCCGCCCGGCGGAGGATCTCGCAGTCGTTCTCGCCGCGCATACCGCTGAAGGCCAGCGCCAGCTTCGTGCCGTCGGCGAGGCGCGCGGGCAATCCGCCTTCCCAGCCGATGAAGTCCGGGTTCATGATCCCGAATGGCGACGGGTCGAGCTGCTTGCTGTAGACCAGCTCCTCGAACCGGCCGGTGGCGATGTCGGTGAGCCAGACCTGCGTGCATTTCTGCCAGGCGATTCGGCACGACCCGCGCTGCCTACCATGATCCGTACCGAACATCTTGCCGTAGATGCGGCCGCCCTCTTCGATGATCATCAGCGCCCCGTTGCCGTCCGAGATTGCCTTGTCGGCGGGGTTGGCCAGGAATCCCGGCAGCAGCTTCTCGACGGCGTCGATGAAGGCGTCAATCTGCGGGTTTGAATTCGTCTGTTCCACAGCTTCTCCTCTTGGTTGGTCAGTTGGGCTGTCGGTTGGAACGATGATGCTCCGAAGTCGGCGAGCTCGAGGATCGTCATGTGCTCTTCACCCGCGCCTGACGCTACTGGCTACACTTACGGGCGCCACGGAGAGGTGGCAGAGCGGTCTATTGCGGCGGTCTTGAAAACCGCTGGACGAGAG
>PMXR01000031.1 GCA_003171035.1 Chloroflexota bacterium | reverse complement strand
GGCCTGCTGGAGGATCTGGGTCTTGGTGAAGTTGACCATCTCGGACGCCACGTTGAGATCGCGGATCCGGGATTCCGAAGAGTTGAGGTTCTCCGAGGCAACCCCGACCGCGGCGATGGTGTGGCCGAGACGGTTCTGAGCCGCGCCCAAGCTCGAGGCGATGCCATTGATGGAGTCGATGCCCTTGTCGGCGGCGTTGATCAGGGCCGCGGTCGCGGTGCCCTGGTTCGCCGTCCAGGCAGCCTGGCTGCCGACAGCGGTGTTGAACGCGCTGACCGCAGCGTCGAAGCCCGTGTAGGTCGAGGTGTTCACGTTGCCGAACGTGATGCTCATCGTGTCGATGGCATTGGCACCTATCTGGAATTGGGCGCTGTTGTTGCCGGCGGCGGTCACGATCGTGGAGCCACCGGCACTGCCGGGGTTGCTCGTAACCACGACCGTGTTGTCCGACGCCTTAAGCAGGCTGGAGATAGCGGCCGCCGCAGAAATGCCGTTACCGTCGGCCGTCAGCGTGAAGCTGATGCCCAGCGTAGAGAAATCAAGCGTTTGGGTCCCGAGGGCCGCCATGTCGTTGACGGCGACCGTCTGGGTGCCACCCGGGCCGGTCAACGTGAGCTGCCCCTGGGCGGCCGAACTGAATGTGTAGGTTCCCCCAACGGCAGCCAGCGTGGATGCGATGCCACTGACCGTCGCCGTGCCGGGGCCGGAGACGAACGTGGCCCGGCCGTTGGAGAGGTCGGTCGCTTCATCGGCCAGATTTGCCGCGGTCGTGTTCTGGCGGTAGTTGATCGTGATTGTGTTTCCGCGGCTTCCAGTCAGGACCGCTTGAGACAACGATCCCGGCGAAAACGCGCTCATATCGCCGGCAAAGTTCTCCCCGCCGAGTGTCCCCGTGACGTGGCCCAGCGCCGTGGTCGAAATGACCAGCGTGCCCTGGGCGACGCCGGCCGAGGCAGTCGCGCTGACCGGCGGCGAATTGGAGATGGCCCATACGCCCGGCGCGCCCTCCCAGACGTTGGTCATCACCACGGGCGTCGTGCTCGTCTGCGTCAGGGTGACCCCATTGACGAGGTTCGTGCCGAGCGTGCCGGCAATCGCCGTGGTCGGCGCAACCGCGCCGACCAGATCGGAGGCGAGTTCGGCCGCGGTCTTGGCGGGGTCACCGGCGACGGTGATCCGGACACCGAGCTGGCCGAAGGTGATGGTCTGGGTGCCCGTGGCGCCCATGGCCTGGAGGTTGACCGTCTGGCTAAGGGTGCCGAGCGTCATGGTCAGGGTCCCGGCCGAGTTGGAGGCAAGCGAGTAAGTCGAGCCGGCACGTGCGGCTGAGACGTCGATACCCGATACGGTGGCGGCGTGACCGGTGTTGAGGGCCTTGCCGACCGACAGACTTCCGCCGTTGCCCAGGGCCACCGACAACGAGCCGGTCAGCAGGTTCTGGCCGTTGAATGTGGTGGCGCCGCCGATGCGGTTGATCTCGGTCTGGAGAGCGCCGATCTCGGTGTTGATGCTCGCGGCATCACTCGAGCCGATTGTGGCGTTGGCAGCCTCGACGGCAAGCTCGCGTATGCGCTGGAGCATGGAGGTGATTTCGGTCAGGGCGCCCGAGGCTGTCTGGACCATAGACACGCCGTCTTGAGCATTTCGCTGTGCCTGGTTCAGGCCGTTGACCTGCGCCTCGAGCTTGTTGCTGATGGCGAGGCCGGCGGCGTCGTCGGCTGCGGTGTTGATCCGAAGACCACTCGACAGCTTCTGAACACTGGCCGAGAACTTGCTGGCCGTGATGCCCAAGTTGCGCAGCGCATCAAGTGCATCGACGTTGGTGTTGATCACCATGCCCATTTGCGGCGGGCCTCCTAGCCCTTTGGTCAGTGCGGCGTCCATGCCGCGCTCGTCGGACTTCCGACTGGGTAGGTATCGGCCAGCACCTTTGGCGCCCGAGGAGGGGGTTCCCCCTACATCGGGGGCCAAAGGACCCGACCCGGCGCGACGGCCGCCCCGGAATACGCGGAATCGGGCACTCTCAATTCGATTGCCGAGCGGCTAGGATCCGCGTAGTCAGGCAGTCGTGCCAGGGACGGACCCGCCGGCCCGAAACCTTTCGGCCGAGCCAACGAAGGAGCGGCGCCCTATGTCCTTGATCGAGTTCGAGGTTCGCGATGCGGTGGCCTGGATGACCCTGGCCAGCCCGCCGGTCAACGCCCTGAGCACTGCCCTGATGGACGAGTTGTCAGCGGTGCTCGCCGAGCATCGCCCGCCCGAGATCCGCGTGGTCGTGATCCGGGCAGCGAGCGGTGCCCGAGTCTTCTCCGCGGGGCACGACGTCCGCGAGCTGCCGACCAACGGCCGCGACCCGCTGACCTACAACGATCCGCTGCGCACCCTCGTCCGCAACGTCGAGACGTATCCGGCGCCGGTCATCGCCATGGTCGAGGGCTCCGTCTGGGGCGGCGCCTGCGAGCTCGTCCTGTCCTGCGATCTCGTGTTCGCAGGCGACACCACGACCTTCGCCCTGACCCCCGCCCGCCTCGGGGTTCCGTACAACCTGTCGGGGACGCTCAACCTGCTCAAGGTCGCGGACATGCATTTCATCAAGGAGATGCTGTTTGCCGCGCGGCCCGTTTCCGCGACCCGGCTCGAGTCATGCGGCGTCGTAAACGCAGTCGTCCCGGTGGACCGTCTCGAGCAGACCACGACCTCTCTCGCCGCCGACATCGCTTCGGCTTCGCCGCTCGTCCACAGGATCATGAAGGAAGAGCTGCGGGTCCTGTCGAATGCCCATCCGCTGACGCCTGAAGCCTACGAACGCATCCAGGCGCTGCGCCGCGAGGTCTACGACAGCGACGACTACCAGGAAGGCATCCGCGCGTTCCTCGAGAAGCGCCGCCCGGTCTTCCACGGGAGTTGAATTCCCGCCACGTTAAGCGGTAAGCCCTCGATCCGGGGAGATCGGATCGAGGGCTTGTGCCGCGCGGTGGCGCCTGAGGATTGGCGCCGACCCGGGGCGAAACCAACGGGTTGGATCGACCGCTTCTTCCGGCGATGGCAGCCCAACTACTATCGCCGGCCGCGTATCAACCCTTGACGGACCCGGTGACGTCGCCGCCGCTGAGGAACATGCGCTGGAAGATCAGGAAGATCACGATTGGGATCAACGTAGAGATGGCCAGCGCCGCCAGGAAGATGTTGAGCTCGGTGGTGGGCTGGAGGGTGGGCAGTCGAACCGATAGCGGCTGGACGGCCGGGTTCGGTAGTACGAGCAGCGGCCAGAGGAAGTCCTTCCAGGACGCGACGACCGCGAACACTGAGACCACGCCGAGGATCGGTCGCGACATCGGCAGGCAGATCGACCAGAAGAGCCGGAACGGCCCGGCGCCGTCGACTCTGGCCGCCTCGAAGACCTCCGACGGCAGGTTGTCGAAGAAGCGCTTCACGAGCAGCACATTGAAGGCGCTGGCGCCGTATGGCAGCCAGACGGCCCAGAAGGTATTGATCAGTTTGATGTGCAAGAACGGCACGTCGACGATGCTGAGGTAGAGGGGCACGAGAAGCACGATGGACGGTACGAAGAGCGTCGCCAGGACGAGCGCCGTGAGGATCCTGGTGCCGGGCGGCTTGAGGATCGACAGGGCGTAGCCCGCGGTCGTCGCCACGATCAGCTGCGTCGCCCACGACCCGATCGCCATGTACACGGTGTTCATGAAGTAGCGATCGATGTGGGTCTGGGACCACGCCTGGGTCAGATAGTTGAGATCGAAGCCGTGGGGCCACAGGGCCAGCGGCATTCGCAGCGTGTCCTGGGTCGGCGTGATCGCCGACTTGGCGAGCCAGAGCAGCGGGCCGAGGCCGGCTACGAGCAGGAAGGCGAGAGTGAAGGCATGGATCGCGCGGACCGTCCAGCGCACTCGTCGGAAGCGCCAGTCGAGTGCCCCGACAATGCCGCGGTGGACATCCGGCACTGTTTGCCTGGGCCGCTCCGTCCGGTTCGATCTGAATGGCAGTCTCGGTGTCTTCATGAGTTCGTGCTCCACGACCGGGTGAGCCACATGTAGATCGCGGTGAAGGCCGCGAGGAACAGCGCCAGCATGATGCTCAGCGCCGCGGCCATGCCGTAGTCGCCGCCGAGGCTGTTCTGGAACGCGTAGTGGTAGATGAGGAAGAGCACGGTCATGGTCGAGTTGGCCGGGCCGCCGCCGGTGAACAGGTACGGCTCGGTGAAGACCTGCGCCGTTGCGATCAGCTGGAGGATCATGGTGATCAGGAGGATCCCCCGCAGCTGCGGCAGGGTCACGTGCCAGATCTTCTGCAGGATCGATGCACCGTCTACTGATGCGGCATCGTAGAGCTCACGCGGAACGCTCAGGAGCGCGGCGATGTAGATGATCATCGTCGCGCCGGCATTGGCCCAGGTGGACTCGATCACGATGGACGGCATGACGGTGTCTTTGTTCTGAAGCCACGGCTGTGCCCCAATGCCGACCCACGACAGGACGGTGTTGAACAGGCCGGTCGGGCTGGCGTTATAGAAGACCGTCCACAGGAGTACCGAAACAACAGGCGGTATGACAACTGGCACGTAAGCGAGGGCGCTCAACACACCCTTGAAGCGCCGCGCCTCGCTGATGACGACTGCCAGGATGAGCGGGAGCGGATAGCCAAAGACCAGGGCTAGCACGGAGAAGTAGATCGTGTTGCCGATGGACTTGCCGAAGAGCGGGTCGTTCAGAACCGCCGCGAAGTTGTCGAGCCCCACGAACTTGGGGGTATCGACCAGGTTCGTCCGCTGGAAGCTCATCACCACGTCACGGACGATCGGGAACCAGGCGAAAAAGCCGAAGATCACCAGCATCGGAAGCAGGAAGAGCAGGCTGCTCAGGCCATCCCTGCTAACCCAGCCGAGCGGACCACGGCGCTTTCGAGTGCCGCTCGGTGCCACTGCGAGCCGAGCCGGAGAGTCCATTCCTGCGCGCCTGCCTTTCTAGGTCTGGAAAACCGATGGGGGCCGAGGCTACTCGGCCCCCATCGATGAAGCTACTAGGAGGCGGGGGCGTCGATCGCCTTCTGGATCTGCGTATTCGCGTCGTTCAGAAGCTGATCGATATTGGCGTTCTGGTCGGTCAGGACGGCCTGCACGACGGGATCCAGATCCGCATAGAGGGTCTGGGTGTCGATAGACGGCTCATTGACGAGCGGCTGATCGAAGATCTTGGTCTTGAAGTAGCTCATCTGGGCGTCCGGGACGTTGATGAGACTCTTGATCCAGACCTGCGACTGGTCGAAGGTGGCCTTGTCGAAGACCGGGAGGGCCGGCACGCCGACCGGCTGCTTGTTGGAAATGAGGGCCTGGGCATCGGCAAGGGCGCCGGCCTCGGTGGTGAGCTTGTTCATGTAGTAGAAGTCCATCCAGTCGACGGCTGCGTCGCGCTGGCCTTCAGTGGTGTTGACGTTGACGACGGCCAGGGTTCCGCCGCCGAGGACGCCGGCGTTCGGGTCGGAGGCGAGCGGGATCACGGTGATGCCGTAGTCGGCGGGGTTGATGTTGTTGTTCTGCACCATCGTGGTGTAGAGGTCGGAGCCGCCGACGAACATGCCGATCTGGCCGGACGAGAAGGCCTGGTTGATGCTGCCCCAGTTGTAGTCGAAGGTCGAACCCATCGCGTTGTCGGTCCAGCGGTACGTCTGGAGCATCTTGAGAGCGGCCTTGGTGGCGGCGTTGTTCACCGTCGCGGTGACCTTACCCGTGGCGTCCACGGCCTCCATGCGCCCGCCGAGGGCGTAGGTGAGCGTGGTCAGCTGCCAGCCACCGCAGTTCTGGGTGGCCATCTGAGCGAATCCGGCAACGTGGTCCTTCGCGGCGATGATCTTGGCGTCAGCCTCAACGTCGGCCCAGGTGGCCGGCGGGCTGTTGGGATCGAGGCCGGCCTGCGTGAACAGGGTCCGGTTGTAGGTCAGGGACATGCCGTAGGCCTGGGTCGGCACGGCGTAGATCTTGCCATCGGCATCCTGGCCGTTGGCGAGAACCGTCTTGTTGAAGTTCGCGACGTACGGGAGCGCCCGGACGCGAGCGTCGATGTTGACGATCTGGTGCTGCTGGATCAGACCCTTGCCGTCCGTGAACGGGATGGTGTAGACGTCGGGCAGAGTGCCGGCGGCCAGGGCGGCCGTAAAGGTCGGGGCCGTCCAGTTGTATTCCTGGGACTCAACCGTGATCCAGGGGTACTTGGCCTGGAACTGGTCGATCTGGAGGTTGAGGGCATCGGCCGCGTCCTGGGAAGCACCCGGGCGGAGGACGCCGACGGTGATGGTCACGGGCTTGTTGGTGGTGCCGTTTGAGGCGGCGGGGCCGGTTGAGCCGGCGGCCGAAGGCGTGGCGGCCGTGGAGCCGCAGCCGGCCACGATGACGACGGCCAGGCCGGCCATCAGCAAAGTGCCGACTTTGCGAACGGGCTTGAAGGTCATTTCCTCACTCACTCTCGATAGATAGCTCAGTGCGAACCGATATAGCTGAGCGGAGTTCCCCCGAACATTGCCGATCTTCTTGGTCGTCACTCCATCCTCATTCTCCTCCCTCTGCCTCGTGGCGGGAGGTTCCGTGGGTCGTGTTATCCGGTGCTGCTCGCAGCCAGGCGGTCGCGTCGGGAGGCAAGAGGCCCGCGGACAGCTCGGCGCTTGCAAGGACGACCGAGTTGCCGGACGGCAGCTCGATCGGTTTGTGGGAGAGGTTGAGCATCGAGTGCGGATCCAGGCATTCCGCCTCGACCGTTCGAGCTGTCACTTGGCATTTGCTCCTGTCGGGCGGCTCGCTCGCCGCGGGTAAGGGACGCGTTGGCCGGAAAATACACTATCTAACAACAGAGTGCAAGATCCTGACAGAACGAATGGAGAATACTTGCTTTGCCTGCAACTCCTTCACTTGAGTCGTCAGCCTGCGATGCAAGCGAGGAGCACCGGCCGGCCGAAGGCTCCGTCAGGCTCGCCGGTGCGCTCGAGGGCTCCTTGCGGGATGCCGCCGGGCAGCGCCGAATAGACGCTGGGGTCGGCAAGTTCCTTCGTGCCGCCAACTAGCGCTCGCGAGCGCCCGAGAACAAAGGCGCAAAGCGTTGCGGGCAGACACCAGACGCCATGCGTCAGTGGGCTTGGAGCGGCGCCTGAGCGACTCGGCTAGCGGGCTACGGCCGGCCCGGTCGAGCCGCGAACCACGAGCTCGGGTTCGAACAGCGTCTCGCCTTGGGTGAGGCCGTTGCCGGCGATTTCGCCGACGAGCAGCTCGATGACCATCCGGCACATCGGCTCGATCGGCTGGCGGACTGTCGTCAGCGGCGGATCGACGCAGTTCATTAGCGCCGAGTCGTCGAAGCCGACCACCGAGATGTCCTTCGGTACGTCCAGGCCGGCACGCTTTGCAGCCCGGATCGCGCCCAGGGCCATCGGGTCGCTGGCACACACGATGCCCGTGACGCCGGCCTCCAGGAGGCGCATCGCCGAAGCCTGTGCCGCCTCCAGCGAGTAGAGCGAGTAGGAGATCTGGTCGGGCTCCAGGCTGATGCCGGCACGGTCCGCGACGATGCGCGCCGCGGCCAGCTTCCGCTGCGAGGGGACGTGGTCGGGCGGCCCGATAAGCAGCCCCACCCGGGTATGGCCGAGCGAGACCAGATGGCCCATCGCCTGCTCGATCGCGACCGAGTCGTCGCACGAGACGCACGGAAAACCGAGGTTGGCGATCACGGCGTTGACCAGAACCGTGGGCAGGCGCCGGGCGTGCAGGCGGGCGTAGTGCTCGTGCGAGGCGTCTTCCTGGGCGTACAGCCCGCCGACGAAGACGATGCCCGAGACCTGCTGCTGCAGGAGCAAGTCGACATAGTCGGCTTCGGATACGCCGCCGGCGGTCTGCGTGCAGAGGACCGGCGTGAAACCGCGTTGCGCGAAGGCCGCGCCCATCACTTCGGCGAAGGCCGGGAAGATGGGGTTCTGAAGTTCCGGAAGAACCAGGCCGACGAGTCGCGCTCGCTCGCCCCTGAGTTTCGTGGGCCGCTCGTAGCCGAGCACGTCGAGCGCGGTCAGAACCGCCTGGCGTGTCGCGTCGGCGACGCCCGGCTTCTCGTTGAGGACACGGCTGACCGTGGCCTCGCTGACACCGACCTTGCGAGCTACTTCTGCGAGTCGTCTGGACATGGCGCAATTCTACGCAATAACTCGCCAACAATTGCAAGTGTTGTGGAAGGAAGTCCCAGGTCGGCCAGAAATGCGACCAAACGGCGCCGCTGGCCGGCTCCGAACCAGGGCGTGGCCCCTGCTGGCGTCAGCCGTTCTTCGTCAGAAGCGCTTTGGCGTTGGCCAGCCCGGACTCGTAGGCGGAGATGAGCAGGTCCCAGCGGGCGTCCAGCGCGGCGTCGATCCCCTGCCGCGACTTGTCGGCATCGCACCAGGCCACCGAGCGGCGGATACCCTCGGCGAACTTTGTGGTGCACTGGAAGTCGGGCACGAAGCGCTTGATCTTGCTCGTGTCGAAGACGGCGGTCACGGCCTTGTCGCCGGTCAGCGTCCCCTCCAGCTCCGGCATGCAGGCACAGATGAAGTCAGACGAGATGTGCACGATACGCGCCTCGGCACCCGCCGCCGCGGCCGTCTGGCGGGTGATCTCGTCCCAGGTCAGAGCTTCGTTCGACATGATGTTGAAGGCATGCCCGATCGACTGGCGCTGACCCAGCAGACCCACCAGACCCTTGGCGAAGTCGGTGTTGTGAGTCAGCGTCCAGAGCGAAGTCCCGTCACCGGGCACGATGACCGCCTTACCGGCTCGCATCCGAGCGATCGCCGTGTACGGGAATCGCCAGCTGTTCATGCAGAGCGGGATCTGGATGTCGCCGTAGGTGAACGTGGGTCGCACGATGGTGGCCGGGAAGTCCTCGTCCCGGAAGGCCCCAAGTAGCCGTTCCTCGCACGCGATCTTGTTGCGCGAGTACTCCCAGAACGGGTTGGCGAGTGGCGTGTCCTCGCGAATCAGCCAGTCTCCCAGTGGCTTCTGGTAGGCGCTGGCGGAGCTGATGAAGATGAACTGGTCCGTCCTGCCGCGGAAGAGGCGGACGTCTCGCTCGATGTCGCTCGGAGTGAAGGCCATCCAGTCGACCACGACGTCGAAGCGGTGACCGGCCAGAGCCGCCGCCGCGGCCGCCTCATCGTGGACGTCGGCGATCAGCGTGGTTGCACCCGCGGCGCGATCGGGGGTGTTGCCACGATTTAGCAGGAACAGATCCACTCCGCGCTCGACAGCCAGCGCCGTGCACGCCCCGCTGATCAGACCGGTGCCACCGATGAACAGGACCTTCATCCGCGGGCTCCTTGATGGCTGTCGTAGCCGACCAACTCCGGGGCGCCCACGGAGTCGTCGGGGTGCTTGGAGCAGCATACCCGTCATGCCCGCCCGGGGCCGGTCCGAGGGGACCTTGTGCCGGGTGGCATGATTGCGTCGATGCGGCTGACCGAAGGCATCTACAGCGTGGACGGCGTTCGAGCCGCCAACTCCTACGTCGTCGACACGGTCGACGGCGTGATGGTCGTCGACACCGGGATGCCGGGCAACGCGGACCGGATCCTGGCCTGCGCGGAGAGATTCGGCCGGGCGGGCGGAATCCGATACATCGTCCTGACCCACTCCGACATGGATCACGTCGGCAGCGCTGCCCGACTCAAGGAGCTGACCGGGGCCGCGGTCGCGATCCACGGGCTCGACGCCCCGGTCCTGGCCGGAACGGAGAAGTCGGCCAAAGGCGGGCGATTGATGGGCGCTCTCCGCCGGCTGGTGCGGGTCAGTCCGGTCGCGCCCGACATGCTGCTGACCAACGGCGAGAGGATCGGCGGCTTCACGGTCATGCACGCGCCCGGACATACGCCCGGCAGCATCGTCCTGTTCCGCGCCGACGGCGTGGTCTTCACCGGCGACGCACTCCTCAGCGACAAGCGCGGCAACGTGCTGCCGCCCAGTCCCCGGCTATCGCTGGATCGGGTCCAGGCCGACGTATCGGCGGGGCGGATCAAGGCACTGCCGACGAGCCTGCTTCTGCCGGGCCACGGAGCGCCGGTCCGGGGCTAGCTCAGCGGCTCATCGCCGGGCGCGTCTTCGGGCTTGGCCGCCTCCGCTGGCTGACCGTAACCACCGACCTTCCCGGCAGCGGCGAGGTCGGCGAGCGTCGCCAGGTCGGGGAGATCGCCGAGTCAGACCTGGGCGGCCGAGAGTGCCATGAGCTGAGCCAGACCCGGAACAATCGCGTCCGCCTCGCCGAGCTTGTCGGGCTTGCCTATCCCGACGACGCCCATGCCACCTCGATGGGCCGCCTGGATTCCGGCCACGGCATCCTCAAACACGACGCAATCCTGCGGATCGATGCCGAGAGACTGGGCCGCGAGGGCGAAGACCTCCGGATCCGGCTTGGCCTTTCGGGTCCTGGTGCCGTCGATGACCACGTCGAACAGCCCGGCGATGCCGAGGCGTTCGAGGATCATGGCGGTGTTCTTGCTGGCAGAGCCGATCGCAGTCATCACGCCCCGCGACCGCAAGTGGCGGACGTAGTCGGCGGCGCCTGGCAGGAGCTCACTTTCGTCGAGTCTGGAGATGTACTCCACGTACCAGGCGTTCTTCTGCGCGGCCATGGCCTCTTGCGTCGCCTCGTCTACGTTCAGGCCGCCGATCTCGAGCAGTATCTCGAGCGATCTCATCCGGCTGACGCCCTTGAGGCGTTCGTTGTCGGCCTCCGTAAAGTCGAAGCCATATTCGTTGGCCAGCCGCTTCCACGCCAGGTAGTGGTACTTGGCCGTGTCGACGAGGACGCCGTCGAGATCGAAGATGGCGAGCTTCATCTTGCCGATCACGCTTCCTGCGTCTCCCTTTGGGGTGAGAAGTCGAGCGTGCCGATGCCGGGCAGGGGCCGCGTAACGCCCCACGCACATACCGAAAGCCCGCCCAGCACCGGATCGGTCACCCTAACCACGATGCGGGCGTTGGAAATCTCGAGCAAGAGGCGCCCACGTCCGAGAGCGAGCGGCAGCCTGACACTCTTCCAATGAGCGGGGAGCCGTGGGTCGATCTTCAGGATGTCGCCGTCGCACTGCACGCCGCACAAGCCGAAGACTGCGGACATCCAGGCTCCCCCACTGGCGGCCGGATGCGTGCCGCCGATGTAGAGCGTGCCAACGAACTGCTTGGACTCGCCGTTCAGGTCGATGGTGGCGGCTCTCATGAAGTAGTCGTAGGCCCAATCGATCTTGCCGATCTCGGCCGCCACCAGGCTGTAGGAGCATGCCGACAGGCTCGAGCCTCCTTCGGTGCGGGGCTCGTAGAACTCCCAATTGATTCGCTTGATCTCGGTCGAGTACAGGTTCGGGAACAGGACCAGCGCCAGGACCACATCTGCTTGCTTGAGGGTCTGGGTCGTGGTGGCGATGCCGTTGCCTCCGCCCAGGTATTCGTGCGGATGGAGCTTGCGGGCCAATAGCTCCTCGAGCGAAATAGCCTCGAGCCCGAAATAGCCGTCGAACTGCGGGACGACACGGGTCTCCGGGTCGGGCGCCGGACGGTAGAGCAGGCGCGACATTTCCCGGATGGTCTCGAGATCGCGGCAGAAGTCCAGCTCGTCCATGAGCTCGCCGGCCCTGGCGGGCTCGTGTTCGGCCATCCAGTCGGCGACCGCTACGCATACGTCGAACGTGTGCGCGACCATCCAGTTGGTGTAGGCGTTGTTGTTTACTCGCTCGTGGTATTCGTCCGGACCCGTCGCGTCCAGGATCTCGTAGCGGTTCTTGTCGTGGTTGAAGTAGGCCAGGGTCAAGAAGAAGCGGGCGCACTCGAAGACGACCTCGGCGGCGCCGGCGGCCCAGATGGAGTCGTCGCGGGTGACACTGTAGTAGTCCCACATGGCGTAGACCACGTCCGCGCTGATGTGGTACTGCTTGTCGCGGAAGTAGGTCCGCATCGGTCGATTGGTGAAGACGTCGGTGATGTTGAACAGCGTGCAGGCATCGGTGCCGTCGTCTTGACTCTCCCAGGCGTAGAAGGCACCTCGGAACCCGTACTCGGCAGCCTTGCGGCGGGCGCCGTCCAGGGTGTGGTAGCGGTACATCAGCAGGTTCCGGGCCATGGCCGGGAAGGCATGGCTGAAGAACGGAACCATGAAGATCTCGGTGTCCCAGAAGATGCCGCCCTTGTAGACCTGGCCCGACAGGCCGCGGGCCGGGATCGACACGTTGTCGGCGTGCGTCGGAGCGATGGCCAGCAAGTGGTACATGGAGAAGCGCAGCGCCTGCTCGGCCTCGGGGTCGCCCTCGATGGCGATGTCGCATGCGTCCCAGCGATCCCGCCACGCCCCGGAGTGGGCGGTCAGGAGGGCAGCGAAGCCCGCCTTCACGCCTTCGGCCACGGACATCAGGGCCGCCGCAGCTGGATCTGGGGCGTCCAAGCCGGAATGGTGGGCCACGATCTTGACGATGGTCCTGGGCTCACCGGCCGTCAGCGAGAGCTGGAACTCGCGAACGATGCGGCGG
This sequence comes from Chloroflexota bacterium, assembly GCA_003171035.1. Lineage (GTDB taxonomy): Bacteria > Chloroflexota > Limnocylindria > Limnocylindrales > CSP1-4 > Fen-1039. Next base: position 13,210 of record PMXR01000031.1, on the reverse strand, counting down.
TCGTGGCCCAGGATCGAGCTCTCGTCGTGCGCGGCGGCAAACGGCGCGCCGTCGACGAGGATGGCTTCGGCGACGGCGATGGGGACCTTCTTCTCGTGACTCCGAGCCGCCAGGACGATCACGCCGGACGCGGCGGTGGACAGGTCGAAGTCTTCGAGATGCGGGCCGTTGATGTCCCACACGCGCCCATCGATGCCATCTATGACGTCGAGCGTGCAATCGCGATTAGCCTCGACCGAACACTCGAAGCAGATGAGGTGGAGCGCCGTCAGGCTGACGAAGCGCCGGCTCTTGACCGTGACGCGGGTGCCGTCCGCGAGTCCGAAGACCGTTTCACGCTCGTGGATCCCGTGCTCGAGGTCGAGCGCCTGGTGGTGGTGGGCCGGGCTCGTCTCGAGGGCATGGAGCGGCGTTCCGCCCAGTGACAGGCGCAGGAAACCGCCGTTCGGCATGTTTACCGGCTCGCGCCACAGATCGCCCACCTTGTCATACAGGCCGGAGATGATCGTGGCAGGCCTCTGGGAGGCGTCGTATTCCTCGAGCGTGCCGCGATAGCCGAGGTAGCCGTTTCCGATCAGGAACTTGCTGCCCAGCTGGTCGACCGCCGCAGAGTCAAGCCGATCGACCTCGCTGATCGTCCAGGCCGTCATAGCACCGGCTCCGGCCGATTATCGATCGGCGGTCGCGGAGGTGACGAGACGGCCGGCACGTTCACTCGTACGCGCAGACCCTGGTCGGTTATCTGCGAGGGCTCGCCGTTTACCAGCGCAGCGACAGGTTCGCCGCTGAGGACCTCCAGGACGGCTTCGTCTTTGTTGACGGTCATGCGAATGACCGAGCCGCGATAGACGAGGCGGAAGCTGTAGGAGTTCCACCTGGCCGGGATGGTGGGGTTGAGGACGAGCTCGTCGCCGTCCGAACGCATGCCTCCGAAGCCATAGACGATGGTCATCCACGCGGCCGCGATCGAGGTCATGTGGATGCCCTCGCGGACGTTGCGGTTGTAGTCGTCGAGGTCTATTCGAGTCGCGAAGCGGAAGAAGTCGAAGGCTTCGTCGTACCGGCCAAGCTCGGAGGCGAGTATGGAGTGGACCGACGGCGACAGCGACGACTCGTGGATGCAGCGCGGCTCGTAGTACTCGTAGTTGGCCTTCTTCTGCGCCAACGTGAACGAGCCGCTGTAGAGCAACATGAACATCAGCACGTCGGGCTGCTTGATCATGTCGTTCCGGTAGATCCGGTCGTACGACCAGTGGTGGTAGAGCGGAAAGTCCGCCACGGGGATCGCATCGACATCGATATGGGGCAGCTCGAAGAAGCCTTCGTGCTGCTCGAAGAGCAACGTCTGCGGGTCGTACGGGATGAACATGCCGTCGGCCATCGCCTTCCAGTCGGCCAATTCCGACTCGGCCAGCGACGTTCGAGCGACGAAAGCGGCGTATTGATCCGGAACCTGCGCTCTCATGTACGCCAGGGCGGCAAGGGCGTACTGGAAGCTCCGCTGCGCCATGTAGTTCGTGTAGCAGTTGTTGTTGACCATCATCTGGAACTCGTCGGGCCCCATGACGGCGTAGTAGCCGAACTTATGGCGGCGCGGCGACCACTCCCCTCGAGTTGCCAGGAACCGGCAGATCTCTATCAGAAGCTCGGCCCCTTCCCGATAGAGGAACTGGGCATCCCCGGTGACGTGGACGTAGTGCTTGATGCCGTATGCGACGGCCGTGGTGGGCTGGAACTGCAGGCTCGCGTGTTGCCAGAGGGTGCAGCTCTCCGTACCGTCGCATGTCGCGATCGGAAAGCAGGCGCCCTTGCAATCTAGATCGCGCGCGCGATCCTCAGCCTGGGGCAGCGTCCTGTAGCGGAAGTCGAGCAGGGAACGCGCCGCCGGCGGATTGCTGAACATATAGAACGGCAGGCAATACGTCTCGGAGTCCCAGAAGGCGTTGCCGTTGTAGGCCTCACCGGACAGGCCCTTGGCGCCTATGTTCGAACCGGGGACCACGCCGCGATAGGTCTGCTCGAGCTGGAAGAGGCAGTAGCGAATCCCTTGCTGCGTCTCGTCGTCGCCCTCGATGGTGATGTCCGATTTGGCCCAGAAGTCACGCCAGTGTTCTGTGTTGGCGGCAAGGGCGGCATCGTAGGCTTCGCCCTCATTCGCGGCCAGCGTGCTCTCGCCGATGGCCCACACCGAGTCTGCCGAATCGAGCGGGTTGCGGGTCGTGACCAGGACTGAGAGTTTGTCGACGTTCGCCGTCTCGCCCTGGGTCACCGCCAGGTTGAACTCCGCGCCAACAAACTTGTCCGACTCGACGTATGTGGCGGCCACACCGTTCGGGGAGAGAACCTTGAACCCGGCGTAGAGGTTGTGCCCGATGTTCTTGGTGATGCCCAGGACCGCACAGCGACTTTCGTCGGCGGACTTGCGTGGGCAGTTCCAGAAGTTCTCTTTGTAGCTCTCGTGTACCGGCGAGAAGTCCAGACCGACCGTGACGGCGACAGACCCTGAGTAGTTCAGCGGCCTGATCGAGATACGCTGGAACGCCAGTTCCTTTGTCCGCATCGACAGGAAACGGCGGAACGCGACCGACGTCTCTTTGCCCGACGCGCTCTGCCAGACGAACTCGCGGCGGAGCTCGCCCGTTCGAAAATCGAGGCACCGGCGGAACCCCGATATCCGAGAGGTTGCGAGGTCGAGGGTTTCGCCGTCCAGTGCCAGCCGCGTGTACAGCCAATCGACGGTGTTGACCGTGAAGCAGATCCGATTCGAGACGCCCTTGTAGGTCACAGGCTCGGCGAGGAAGTGTTCCTCGTTGATGCCGTTCAGGTAACAGCCGGTCAGGCTGTCGCCGCCGTAGCCCTCGTCGAAGTAGCCGCGCACTCCCATGTGCTCGTTCGCCAGCGAGAAGAGCGACTCCGAGGGCCGGCTGCGCTCAGCGTGGAAGCCATCCTCGGCAATCTGCCAGGGATCTACCACCAGATACTGATCAGCGACTTTGCCCATCTAGTGCACTCTGCTCCCGTGCAGGCTCCGTGCGTTTTCCACGGAACTGGCCGCCCGCGAAGACTACACGACCAGACAGGTTGGTGCAAGATCCTGACATTCCATGTCCTAGAGTAGCCCTAACTGTTGCAACAATCTAACGACTGGCGCCAAAGCCGGAGCCGGGACGCCGGGCCCTTTCGTGCCTCAGACTCGCAGGCCGCTACTGGCCCGGACAGCCGGGTAGTCGAGCCCGGCTGTCCTCGTGGGTTCGGCCACGCCGGGCTTGCCGATGAGTCACCGACTCGTCTGCGGCCGCTGCAAGTCGCTTCGACGCACTGCAAGCTCTACGAAAAAACGCACGTGCTCTTGCAAGCCAGTTGTCAAGCAACGGAGGAAGCGTCTGGTCCCTCAGCCGACCGGCGGCTCGGACATCCCGACCAGCTTGGCCATCACATCGGCTTCGATGCCGAGTCTGATCCGGCCTGGGTCCAGGAGGGCCTGCATCGCCAGGCCGGTTCCCAGCGCCTCGATCACGATGGCCATCTCGCGCGGCTCCAGCCGCGGTTCGGGCACTCTAGTCTCGTAACCCGAGTCGACCAGGAACTTGCCGACGAACGTCCTGGCTACCTCGTATTGCTCCGCGATCAGGACACGGGCGCGTTCGTCCCGCATGGCGTGCAGCCAGAACTCGACGGCCAGAATGACGAACTGCCTCTCCGATTCGGCCAGCTCGTCCACGGACTTGAGCATCTCGCGCGCGATCCCGTCCGAGTCCCGTCCCGCGAAGCGCTGCGCATATTGAGCCGACTGGACCTCCATGCGGCGCTGAATGAGCGCGATGACGAGGTCCGTCTTGCTCGCAAAGTTCGAGTAGACCGCGCCCTTGGTGTAGCCGGCGGCGGCGGCCACTTCGTCGATTGAGGCCGCCTCAAATCCCCGCTGAGCAAAGACCTGGGCGGCCGCGTCGAGCAAGCGCTCGCGAGTCTGGGACTTGCGCTCCTGGCGGCTGAGTCGTTCGTGCATGTGCAGAAGATACCATTCGGTGTCGCAATACTCAATGGTATTGACATACCTGCCGGTATTGGCATACTGACAGGTATCGCCGCCCGAAGAGGCCGCCGCAGAGCTAGGAGACGAAGTGCTACTGGAAGTCAGGGAAGTCACGAAACGGTACGATCGGCGCGCCGCGCCCGCCAACGACGGCATAAGCCTGAGCGTCGAGGCCGGCCAGGTGTACGGCTTGCTCGGTCACAACGGCGCCGGCAAGACCACGCTGGTGAATCAGATAGTTGGCTTGCGCAAGCCCGACTCTGGCGCGATCCACATCGACGGCCACGACGCGGTCGCGTCTCCCGGATTCGCACGCCGCATGTGCTCGATCCAGCCACAGGCGCAGGTGCCGATCAATGGCCTCAGCCCGCGCCAGGCGATCGAGACACTGGGCGGGCTGCGCGGCGGCGAGTCCGCGTCCGTGCGAAGACGCACCGCGGAACTGCTCGGCGCACTCGAGCTGGGCGAGTGGTCCGAGATGGACGGCGCCCGTCTCTCCGGCGGCGTCAAGCGGCTCGTCTCCTTCTGCATGGCCGCGGTTGTCCCCGGACGACTGGTGATCCTCGACGAACCGACCAACGACGTCGATCCCGTCCGACGGAGAGTCCTCTGGGCGCAGGTCCGAGCACTCGCGGACGATGGCTCAGCGGTCCTGCTCGTAACCCATAACGTCATCGAAGCCGAGCGGTCGGTCGACCGGCTGGCCATTCTCGAGCACGGGCGAGTGCTGACCGAAGGCACGCCCGCCGACCTGAAGGCCGGCGTCGCCGACGATCTACGCCTCGAACTCGTCCTGGAGCCCGGCGCCGAGGCGCCCGAGCCGCCCCTCTTCGGCAGCTCGTTTGTGGCAACAGCGAATCGCGTGGTGGCCACCGTTCCGGCAGCACTCGGCGGAGAGGCCGCGATGTGGGCTCAGAACCTACGGCGCAACGGCCGGGTCGAGGAGTACTCGCTCGCGCCCGCAACTCTCGAAGACGCATATGTGGCCCTGGTCGGGGCCGCGACCCAAACCGACATCTCGGAAGAGGAGACCAATGTCCGCGCTGCGTAGCTATCGACTTCTCGTCACCTGGCAGGCCCGCCGGATGAAGATGTTCCTGCCCCTCGGGATCGTGGTTCAAGCACTCTTCTCGTTCGGCATCGTGGCCGGATATCCGTTGCTCTTCCCGGCCATGGACCGCACCACGATCCTCTACCTGGCTTCTGGTGGGCCGGCGGTCAGCCTGATCACCGTCGGACTGGTCGCGGTGCCGCAACTTGTCTCGCAAGCCAGAACGGAGGGCACGCTCGACTACATGCGCACGCTGCCCATCCTTAGGGTCGTCTACCTGCTGGCCGACATGACGGTCTGGCTGGTAGTGGTCGTGCCGGGGGTGGCCTTCGCGGTCGTCGTCGCGGCCATCCGTTTCGGGCTGGATCTGCACGTCAGTCCGCTCGTGGTTCCGGCCGTGCTGCTCGTGGTTTTGACCGCGACGTCGGTGGGCTACGCGATGGCGTCTCTACTGCCGCCGCTGGTGGCCCAGATGGCAAGCCAGATCCTCGTGGTCTTCATCCTCATGTTCTCGCCGCTGAACTTCCCGGCCGACCGGCTGCCGGACTGGCTGGCCGCGATCCACCGCGTCCTGCCGATCCAGGCCATGGGCGAGGTAATGCGAGGCACCCTGGCGCCCGACGCGTTTCCCCTGACCTTGGGTGCCGTCGCGCTCCTGGCGGCATGGTGCGTCGCGACCTTCGCGGCGAGCAGCCTGGTCCTTACGAGGCGCGCGTAGGACCCGCCGGGCATAACCCAGGAAGCGTCAACGATCGGGCGGCCTCAGCGGGTCGCCCGATCGGCATTCCGCGGTCAGCTGACCTCACGCATCATCTTGTCGATGGAGTCGACCCGCTCGCGCATTGCGGCCAGGTCGGCCTGCATCGCCGACGTGGAGTCACGCATCTCCTTGGCGAGCTCTTCGTAGGTGGCTGCCAACGTGCGGTACTGCTCGCCGTTGCGGCCCTTAGCCTCTTCGATGGCCACTGCGGATTTACTCGACATGTACGCCATCCCGGCACTGCCGACCATGATCAACAGGATGATCACGATTAGTGCCACAGGCCAAATGATGTCCATCTCTCCACCTTCCCTTCAGGAACTCGACTTGTCCGTCAACGTCTGCACCGCAGCGGCTATTCGTTCGGGCGTGAGCTCCTCGCTGAACGCCGCCACCTGGAAATACCGAAGCGCCTTGCCGTCGGCCGACACCTCGTGCCGCCCGACAACGAGCCCCGCTCTTTCAAGTTGCTTCAGGTGCATGTGAAGGAGCGGCCGGCTCATCTCCAGCTCGCGGGCGAGTTCGCTGACGTAGACCTGGCGCTCGCTCAACGCCGCGAGAATCCGCAGTCGATGAGGGTTCGCAAGCGCGCTCAGCATCGTCAGAAACTGGTCGCCTGTCCGCTGGCTAGTCATGCTTCTCCTGCACGTGTCAGTAATACCTTACACGTAACAGAAGGACGTGTCAATCAATTCTCGCTACGCCTATTCCCGACGCCCCGCCTGCACAGAGCTCCTCGATCGGGGACACGACGACCTGGGACTACCGCTGCGAAAGGTGGATCCCCGCGGTCAAGGCCACGAACTCCTAGCCTGTGACGCGCAGGATGGCGAACCCGTCGTAGCCCTTGATGCCGAGCGTCTGAATGGCCGTGGCTTCTAGCCGAGGCTCCTGGGCGACGAGCTCGAACATCCGCCGAATGCCTCGGATGCTCGGGTCTGGTGTGGTCGCGTCGATGATGGCTCCGTCCCGGATCACGTTGTCGACGACGATCACGGTTCCGGGCCGGGATAGCAAAAGAGCCCCGGCCAGGTACTCCGGGTTGTGCTCCTTGTCCGCGTCGATGAATACGAAGTCGAACGGCTCGCCCCCCTCCTCCGCCAAAAGGGCGAGCGAATCCACCGCCGAGCCGACCCGCACCGCAGCGATCGAATCGAGTCCCGCTCGCCGCAGATTCGCTCTGGCAACTTCAGCGTGATACGGGCTCACCTCGAGGCTGATCAGTCGGCCGTCGGGCGGAAGCGCCCGGGCAAGCCAGATCGTGCTGTAGCCGGCCAGGGTCCCGATCTCGAGGATCCGCCGGGCGCCCGATATCTGCGCCAGGAACTGAAGGAACTTGCCCTGCGTGGGTGAGACCTGGATCTGCGGCATGCCCGCATCTACGCCGGCCTTGACGGCAGCGTCCAGGACGGGGTCGGACGGCACGAGCAACTCGCCCAGATACTCGTCCACCCGCGTCGCGAGGTCGTCGGCCATGCGCACATCCTCCGCCTATGACTGGTCCTTGGACGCAGGGCCGGACTCGGGCCGGACGGCCGACCGTCGGAACCATTGAGCCGTCAGAATACCGCCGCCAAAGGCCAGGATCACGATCGCGACGATCGCCAGGAGCATCAATGGCGACCCGTCCGAGCCGGAGGTCGGAGCCGCCGAGCCGAGGGAGGCCGCCGCGTCAACCGACTGAGTTGCGCTCGGGCCGGCGGAGGCCGATGCAGACACTGTGGTGGCCGATGCAGACACGGACTCGCCCGCACTTGGCGAGGCGCTCATGACGGCAGCCGTGGAAGCGGGGATCGATGTAGCGACCGCCGGCTTGGGTGTTGGGGCCGGCCCAACCGTGACCGTGGCCGTCGCCGCGTTGCCATTGCCGCCCTCGGATGCGGAAACGATCCCCGTGGTGTTGGAGTAGGTGCCCATCGCGTGCCCGGTCACCGTTACGGAGAATGCGCACTTAGATCCGACGGCGATCTTGGCGGGACCCCAGATCGCGATGGTCCCGGGGGCGGTGGTTTGGAGCGTGCCGCCGCAGACCGACTTCTTGGCACTTGCCACGGTCAACCCTGCCGGCAAGCTCGTGACGAAACCGACCGCCGTTAGGGCCGTGGTGTTGCCCTTCGGGTTGGTGATGGTGAAATTGAGAGACGTCGTGTGGCCCAGCGGGATCGACGCGGGGCTGAACGAATCGGCAATCACCGGCCCGGCGTCGACTGAGATTCCGACTGTGGCTTTGCCGCCACTCGGATTCTGGGTGGACGTAACCGCGCTGGTCGTCAGCGTGTAGTGGCCCACGGTCCACCCGAGTACGTTCACGTAGACCTTGCACGTCGTTCGAGGCGCCAGGGTGCCGCCCGAGAAGGTGATCGTCCCGCCCGAGAACGAGATCCCGACCGGGGCAACGGTGGCCAGACTGCCTCCGCAAACCGCGGTCTTGTAGTTCGATACATGAGTTCCGAGGGGCAGGTGCATCGAGAAGCCGACGCCGGTCAGGGTCGTCGCGAGGTTGGCGTTCGTCAGCGCGAACGTGAGCACGTTCGCCGGGTTTTCGAAGGGACCCTGCGCCGCATTGTCGAGTGGGATGCCCGCATAGGGAAAAGCCGCGGTTATGTAAGGGGCCGTCGGAGTAATCGCGGGTTCGACTCCTGACGTCGGACTAGAGGCGGCCGCCACGCTTGCGGCGGGCCCGAAAACACACGCCACCGCGGCGATCAGCACGATGGTTAGGCGCTTCACTTCGACACCAGTCATGTGAGCAAGGCAGGACGCCTGACAACGCCCGCTGCGCGAAGCTCGCCGGTTCCGAGGTTCCCCCGCGCACGCTGAGTGTCCACAGAATAGATCACTGCGTTGCTAAACAATTGCCTGGACCGAACTGTGTCTCGGGGCAGGACACGGTAGTCCGCAGCATTCGGTGCTCCGAGTCGTCCGAGTGCAACACGTACTCCTCGGCGACCTGCCCGCCACTTTGCTATGCCGGGCCGGGCATACTGATCGCCATGCAGACGCCCGGCCTGTTCGGTGAACTCGAACTCATGAACGAACGCCCCGCGGTCTTCTCGCAGATGACGATCGCGGCGCTCTGGACCGACCCGCACGTGTCCGAGCAGATGCTGCGAGACCACCTCGACGGATCGGTCGCGATCTCGTCGGGAACGGCGCAGTTCATCGACGCATCCACGGGCTGGGCCGTTGAGAAGTTCAATCTCGCCGGCGGCGCCGCGGTCCTGGACCTCGGCTGCGGACCCGGGCTCTACACCCAACGGCTCGCCCGGGCCGGTGCCGACGTGACCGGGGTGGACTTCTCGTCACGGTCGCTCACGTATGCGCGCGATGCGGCAGCGCGAGACGGTCTGCGTGTGGATTACGTCAACGGCGACTACCTGACGTGGGAGTCGGAGCGGCGCTTCGCCCTGATCATGATGATCATGCGCGACTACTGCGCGCTGGCTCCCGCTCAGCGTCTGTCACTGGCGGTCAAGGTCGCGCGCCTGCTCGAGCCCGGCGGCGCCTTCCTCTTCGACGTCGACTCGATGGTGGCGCTGGAAGGCCGATTCGAATCGGCGTCATACCAGCCGTCGCCGCAGGGCGGGTTCTGGTCGGCCGGCCCCTACTTCGAGTTCCACAACACGTTCGTCTACCCGGAAGATGCCGTGGGGCTGGAGAAGTTCGCGATCGTCGAGGCCGATCGGACGCGAACCATCTACAACTGGGTCCAGCACTTCAGCCCGGAGAGTCTCGCCGCGGAGCTGGGTTACGCCGGCCTGGAGGTCGAGACAGTTCTGGGCGACGTGGCCGGCCGGCCGTACGACCCGCACTCGTCCGAGTTTGCGGTAATTGCCCGCCGCCGTTCGGGCCGATAGGCGGGGTGTCCCGGCTGCAGTTAGCTCTCGAGGAAGTGCGCGACCGCGTACACCGCTACGGACACCCGACGTAGGCGAACTGCGCTCGCGATCGTTTGGTGTCGTCATCGCGCGCGCCCAGGAAGTCCAGGAGCCCTCGGATTGCTCGGCTTCGGCATCAGCCGTCTGACCCACCGCCCGCCACTCTACGCGAGCATCCGCCAGGTCCTCCTGGGCGACGCTGCCGCTGCCGTCACGTTTGCGGTCGGATCGATCATCGGCGTTCAGACGGGCGGCTGATCGACCGGAAGGGAACCGGCGCCCTGGGAGAGTGGCGCGCCGGCCGCGCTAGGGCTTCTTTTGCTGGCCCGGCGGTATCTTCTTGGGTGCGGACGTCTTGTGGACCGGGGCGTTCGCCGCTCTCAACGGCCCTTGGACCGGTTCGGCGACGAGGGGGCCCGCGCCCGGTACCGTGGGCCGGCCGCTCTCGGCCACCACCCCGGCTCCCAGCAGTAGCGCCAGGCCGAGCACCGCCACGATGACCGAAACACGGAGCGGCCTCACTTCGAACGCGTGACCCACTCCGAGACCCATCTCAAGCCGCGCCTTCTCGAGCAACACCTCGCTGATCGGCGTCCGCGCAGGATCGCCCAGGGCATAGCCCGTCGCCGATCCGTAGATCAGCACGCTCCAGCCCAGGAGTGCGGCCAGGACGAGGCCGAGCAAGGTGTATCCGGCGACGGCTATCACGGAAACGGCCAGAACCACGCCCGTCGCCGCCACGATCGTCTCGACGACGACCAACCTGATTTCACCGACCGCCGGACGGCCTTTGAACTTGGACGTTCGCAGGAACACGCCGTGCTTCTGGGTCATGCCTCGGAAACAGGCCAGGAGAATCACCCAGGAGAGGCTCAGATTCACCCGCAGCGCTCCGAGCGCCAGCACCGCTCCGGATCCCGACACGGCGCGCGAGGCCCAGAAGTAGCGCAGGAGGTTGAGGATGACGAAGGCTAGCGGGATGACCATGCCCATGGGCGAGAGGCGCTGCACGACAAACGGCCGCCCGACGACGAGGCCGAGAGCGGTCGCGAAGATGAAGAGCGTGAAACCGAAGGTCAGCGCATCGTTGAACCACCACAGGCTGCCGATCAGGTAGTCGTATCGCTGTCCGAAAGTCAGGTGGGTGCCCCGACTCCACGGCAGCACGTCCCGCCAGTGGCGCCGCAGGATCTGGATCCCTCCGAAAGCCCAGCGGAAGCGCTGCTTGCGGAGCCCCTCGTAGGTGAGCGGCATGATGCCTTTGCCGAACGCCGTGGGAACAAAGACGGAGCGATATCCGAGCGCGAGCATGCGCAGACTCGCATCGGCGTCCTCGGTGATGATCTCCTCGTCCCAGCCGCCGATCTCGTCCAGAACCGATCGTCTGATCAGGCCCATTGTGCCGGCGAAAATGATCGCGTTCCGGTGTGCCCGGCTCACCATGCCCACCTTGAAGAAGTAGGCGAACCCGACGTAGCAGGCGCGGTAGTAGGAGCTCTCCTCCCAGCCCCGGTAGTCCTGCGGCGTCTGCACGAATGCCACCATGGGCTCGCTGAAGTAGGGCGCGGTTGACTTCAGGAAGGCCGGATCCACGATGAAGTCGGCATCGACCACGCCCACGACCTCAACGTCGGGGTCGAGGTGGAGACGACCCCAATTGAGCGCCCCGGACTTGAAGCCCGGCCAGTCCGGCAGGTGTACGAACTCGACGCGGTGCCCGGCCTTGCGCAGCAGGGCGCATTCCGCCTCGAGCGGACGCCAGCGGGTTTCGTCGGTGGTGTTGTTGTCGATCACCTGGATCCGGAGAGCCGGGTAGTCGATCGCGACGAGCGAACGGATGGTGTCGATCACCAGCTCCGCCGGCTCGTTGTAGGTGGCCACCTGGAGGCAGACGACGGGCCATCGATCCGGAGGCGGGGGCAGCGGGGGCAAAGCAGACGGCGAGCAGAGCGCATCCACCATCTCGAATGCGGACCCCAGGATCAGTGCGGTCGCACCGAGCTCGAGGACCAACAGAACCCCGCCGAGGATGGCGCTCGCGGGCGTCGCGCCGAGCAAGTACGTCGCCCGAACCAGGTAGACCAGATAGACGCCCGTCGACGCGATCAGGCAGCCCCAGAACACGGCACCACCGGCACGCCACTTTGTCGGCGCGGCGACACAGAAGATGATCACCAGCAGGCCGACCTCGACCTCGGCCGCCGGGTCGAGTCCTATGAGGCGGGCGAACCCGGCCAGCACGGCCGCAATAGCGAATGTCATCGCCACACGGGCGATACGCCCGACGACGGCGGCTCGGCCTGTCAGAAGCAGCACGACCGTGCCCGCAGCGAACCACAAGGCTGCCGCCTGGAGCGCCGATTCGATCGGGACCATGTAGATCACTCTCCGGCCTTGCCAATCACTCGGGGCTCAGGTGCCGCCCAATTCAGCAACCCTAGGCGGGATCGCACGCCGGACTTGAGGATGGAAACCCGCGGCTCGGGCCTAGGGGCTGGGGATCCAGGAGATCCCCGCCGATTCAACAGAGGGCGGTCAGTCCAGCCGGGACTGTCATGTGGCCGACTCGCTCGTCGCGGCTGGTGCGATCCCCAAATGTGTAGGGCGCGAGTAGGTGTATATCAGTCTGCGTACCGATCACGGAGCCACCGCGATTCGCAGGAGGGAACCTCACTTGAAGCGCCGATTGGCTGCAATTCTCGCGGTCCCATTGATGCTGGGCCTGCTGCCGGGCACGACTCTCGCAATCATCACCACTCTCGATCAGCAGCAAACCGGCATCGACACGGAACTTCAGAGTGGGTACACAGTCGCTCAGACTTTCACCCCGCATGTGTATGGCCCACTCGGCGTAGTCGACTTGTACATGGGCACGACCGGCCACAACGAAGAGGTCGACCTCCAGGGGACGACCGGCACTCCCGCGGTCCCTGACGGCGTCAACATCGCCACATCCTCGCAGTTCGTGGGTGGTTCTTCCCTGGCTGGAACCTGGATCTCGTTCGGCTTCCCGAGCCCCATCCTTCTTCCGGGACACGTGTACGCGCTCGTGATCGCACCGTCCGCCCAGGTCGTGCTGTACGGCTCGTCAACCGACTCGTATCCGGGCGGAGCCGCCTACCACCTGACCAGCGGAGGCTGGACGCTCGTGACGTCGGAATACACCGGCGGAGTCGCCGACTATGCCTTCAGGACCTGGATGGGTGCGGCTTCGCCGACCCCGACGCCAACGCCGCACCCCACCCCCACGCCCACCCACGCGCCAACCCCCACGCCGACCCCGACGCCGACGCCGACGGCGAGCCCGACACCGAGCCCGACGCCGAGCCCGACGCCGACGGCAACGCCCACCGCATCCGCCCCGTCGGCAACCCCAGCCGCTTCGGCTGCGGCATCATCCGGCGGCGGTGCATCCAATGATCCCAACTCGGGCGGTTCCGGTGGCACGACCATCCTGCTTCTGGCCGTCATCGGCCTTCTCCTGATCC
>PMXR01000003.1 GCA_003171035.1 Chloroflexota bacterium | reverse complement strand
CAGCGCCAGGCCGTGCCGCTCCTCGAGCCCGAGTCGCCGATCGTCGGCACCGGCATGGAGTGGCGCTCGGCCCTGGACTCCGGCCAGGTCGTGGTCGCTCGCCGGCCCGGCGTCATAACCAGCGTCACGGCCGACCGCGTCCAGGTCGAAACGGACTCGGGCGAGCTCGACGAATACCTGCTCCAGAAGTACGTGCGCTCCAACCAGGGCACGTGCATCAACCAGCGCCCGATCGTCGACGTCGGCCAGCGCCTCGAAAAGGGCCAGCCGATCGCCGACTCGAGTTCCACTCAGCAAGGTGAGCTGGCCCTCGGCCGGAACGTCCTCGTGGCGTTCATGAGCTGGGAAGGCGGCAACTACGAGGACGCGATCGTCATCAGCGAGCGCCTCGTCAAGGAAGACTTCTTCACCAGCATCCACATCGAGAAGCACGAACTGGAGTCCCGCGACACCAAGCTCGGCCCCGAAGAGATCACCCGCGACATTCCCAACGTCGGCGAGGAGTCACTCAAGGACCTGGACGAGGAAGGCATCGTCTACATCGGTGCCGAAGTCCAGCCCGGCGACATCCTGGTCGGCAAGATCACGCCCAAGGGTGAAACCGAACTGACCGCCGAGGAGCGACTCCTCCGCGCGATCTTCGGCGAGAAGGCCCGCGAAGTGAAGGACTCGAGCCTGCGCCTGCCTCACGGCGAGCGCGGCAAGGTCGTCGACGTCCGAATCTTCAGCCGCGAAGAGGGCGACGAACTCATGCCGGGCGTCAACCGCCTGGTCCGGGTCTCCGTAGCTCAGAAGCGCAAGGTCAGCGTCGGCGACAAGATGGCCGGCCGCCACGGCAACAAGGGTGTCATCGCCAAGGTTCTACCGGCCGAGGACATGCCTTATCTGCCGGACGGAACCCCGGTCGACATCGTTCTCAACCCGCTCGGCGTGCCGAGCCGAATGAACATCGGTCAGATCCTCGAGACGCACCTGGGCTGGGCGCTCCACGAGCGCGGGCTCAAGGCCGCAACCGCGGTCTTCGACGGCGCCACCGAGGAGCAGATCCGCGAGGAACTGCGCCTCTCCGGTCTTCCCGAAGACGGCAAGGTCGTCCTCCGCGATGGTCGATCCGGCGAAACGTTCGACCGGCCGATCACCGTCGGCTACATCTACATGCTCAAGCTCCACCATCTGGTGGAGGACAAGATCCACGCCCGGAGCACCGGACCCTACAGCCTCATCACGCAGCAGCCTCTGGGCGGCAAGGCCCAGTTCGGCGGCCAGCGCTTCGGTGAGATGGAGGTCTGGGCCCTCGAGGCGTACGGCGCGGCGAACATCCTGCAGGAGCTGCTCACCGTCAAGTCGGACGACGTCATGGGTCGTGTCCAGACCTATGAAGCGATCGTCAAGGGTGAGGAGATCCAGGCGCCCGGTGTGCCCGAGTCGTTCAAGGTCCTGATCAAGGAACTCCAGAGCCTCGGGCTCAACGTCGAGATCCTCAACGAGAACGACGAAGAGATCCGCTTCGCGGAAGACTCCGGCACCTACCCGATGCCGGATCTGGGCGGGATAAACCTCGCCGGTTTCGAAGACTGATCCAAGCAGCGCGCATGACGCGGCGCCTGTGCCCGGCCAGCCAGGCGGCGCCGATCCACGGTCCGAACTACGCCACTAAGCCAGGCAGTGGCGTGGAGGAGAGCAATGCTCGAGGTTAACAACTTCAACGCAATCCGGATCTCGCTTGCGAGTCCCGAGCAGATCCGAGATTGGTCGTCCGGCGAGGTCACCAAGCCGGAGACGATCAACTACCGCACNNTTCGGTCCCACCAAGGACTGGGAATGCTATTGCGGCAAGTACAAGAGGATCCGATACAAGGGCATCATCTGCGACAAGTGCGGCGTTGAGGTAACCCGATCCAAGGTCCGCCGCGAGCGCATGGGCCACATCCAGCTGGCCAGCCCGGTCAGCCACATCTGGTACTTCAAGGGCACGCCGAGCCGGCTGGGAATCCTGCTCGACATCAGCCCGCGAAACCTCGAGCGCATCCTCTATTTCGCCCTGTACATCGTCACTCACGTCGACGAGGACGCCCGCAAGCGCGCCCTGGCGTCGCTCGAGGACGAGGCCGAGGGTAGGGGAGGCAAGGGCGGCCGGGCTCTCGCCGAGATGGAAGACGAGCTGAAGAGCCGGTTCCACCGCCAGAAGGACGAGCTCAACGCCGCCCTCGCGGCGACCAAAGCCGAGCTCGAGCTGCAGCGCACCGCCCGAACCTCGGAAATCGTCGAGGCCGCCCAGCAGGTCGAGAAGCTCCTGAGTGCTCTCGGCAAGAACGCCGCGACCGAGGCCATCGCCTTCCCGATCACGGGCGAGGTTGTGGTTGCCGCCGGCGACACCGCCGGCAAGGAAGCCACGGCCACTCTCCGCAAGATCGTGGCCGCCGAGACGGAACGCGTCACGGCCGAGATCAAGCAGCGCGAAGCCGACGAGGAACGCAGCGTCGCCCAGAAGACGACGGACCTGCAGCTCTCCAACGACGCCGAGCTCGAGACCGAGCGCGAGCGCCTGCGCCGCGATGCCGACGGAGCCAAGGACGAGATCCGCAAGCAGCGCGACGAGATCGAGTCGATCAAGAACCTCATGACGCTGTCGGAGAACGACTTCCGCTACCTGGACGAGCGTTACGGCTCGGGCAGCCGCGGTGGCCGCATCTTCCATGCCGCCATGGGCGCCGAAGCGGTCCGCGACATCATCGGCCGGATGGACCTCGAGGAACTGGCCAAGTCGCTCCACGTCGAGGTCCGGACGACGTCCGGCCAGCGGCGCAAGAAGGCCATCAAGCGGCTCCGCCTGATCGAGGCTTTCCGACGCTCCGGCACTCGCCCGGAGTGGATGATCCTGTCGGTCATCCCGGTCATCCCGCCGGATCTGCGGCCGATGGTCCAGCTCGACGGCGGCCGCTTCGCGACCTCCGACCTGAACGACCTCTACCGCCGCGTGATCAACCGCAACAA
>PMXR01000120.1 GCA_003171035.1 Chloroflexota bacterium | reverse complement strand
CACGCGGAGTTCGAGCGCATCCATCCGTTCCGCGACGGGAACGGCCGAACGGGCCGGCTGGTGCTCGACTTACTGCTCGTCCGTCATCAGCTCGCGCCAGCGATCATCTACAAGAAGGACCGGCAGAAGTACCTGCACGCACTCGATCGGGCGGATCGTGGCGACTGCGGACCGCTCGGCGAACTGATAGCCCGCGCCGTCAAGGACTGCCTCGACCGATTCCTGCTGCCGGCTCTCGGGGGTCCTCATCAACTGTTGCCGATATCAGCCCTGACGACCAAGACGGTCTCTGTCCTCGCCCTTCGGCGCGCCGCAGAACGGAATGCCGTGAGGGCCGTCCGGAAGCCGACCGGCTGGTACAGCACGAAGTCGTGGGTCTCGGCCTACATCAAGACGAAGCGGCCGATCGGACCCCGTTCGTAGGTGCTGGACACGCGGTCAACGAGCTTCAGGCCGACCGCCCGACAAGAGCGCACGAGGGATCTCGACCACCGACCTCTCCGGACCGATTGGCACCGCGCTCTTCAAACGGCTGCCGCCTTCGATTCTTGGGTTCCGGCAGATCGGGTCGGCTTCGTCGTGATGGCCGGGATAGCACCGCGCTTCTCGGCCGTCCCAACGGCGCCTGGTCGGGCCGCGAATCTTTCACGGGCGCCGCACAAACGGTCCGCAATGCTGACGCTGTAACGCGAATTTGACGCTCTCACGCACAGCGTGTAAGTGGACACGAAATGGGGTTTCTGAGCGTGAATCTCACGAGAAGAGCACCGCGCTCAGCAGCTTCTGAGTTGGAAGGCTGACGCTCTACCGACTGAGCTACTCCCGCTCGATTGCCTTCGTTTGTTAGGCACTCTTGGCGAGTTTCCTAACGAACTGCAACTTGCGATTAGCACCGCGCTCGGCGCGATCACGCTTGAATCCGCGGTTAGCACCGCGCTCGCGGCTATGGTAGCCCCTGGAGCCGCGACCCGGATCGCCCCGGCTCGGCATCGGCGCGGAGTCCCGGTGCGCTCCAAGTGGGAACTCGCTGAACGGCTTAGCAGGTCTGCTCCGCTCTGGCTGCGGTTTCGCTTGGGAAGGACACCCCTGGGTCGTGGCGTTGCCACTCGATGGCGCGCTCGACGCCGACGGTAGCGGCTGTTGCCCAGCGCGGTCGAGGGCGACCCGGGAGATGTCTTACCTAACCGCCCGCGTCTAGCCTCGTCATGAGCCTGGGAACTGGACGCGGCCGCACTCAGGATCGGTGACCTGAGTCTAGCGGAACGGCCGCGCGCCTTCTGACGTTCAGAGCAAGGTGTGTTCGGTACCGCCGGTTCAGCCGCTCTGGCCGGTCATGAAGGCGACGGTGTCGGCCATATCGCGGATGCCATCGTAGGCTCCCAGGGCAGTCACACAGCAGGCTGCTGCCGCGTTGCCGAGACGACCGGACTCCGCCAGGTCGCGCCCGGACAGGACTCCGGCGATGAACCCCGCGCACCACGCGTCGCCGGCCCCGGTTGCGTCGACCGATGTCACGTTGAACGCAGGTACGGTCATCTCTTTGCCATCCCGGCCGCGCAGATAGCAGCCGGCACCGCCGAGTTTGATCGCGACCGTACCCGCTCCCCGCTCCTGGAAGGAACGAGCCATCGCGGCAGGGTCCGTCAGGCCGGAGATCTCTTTCGCCTCGTCATAGCTCGGCAGGAAGTAGTCGAGCAACGGCAGGCACGGCACGATCTTCTCGGGCAGCTTCCCGGTCGCGTCCCATACGGTGTCCAGAGCGGTCACCATCCCAGAGCTTCGCGCGCGACCGAGGGCGTTGGAGGCCGACCAATCGAACCGACCGAGAAGCCCGAACTGGGCGACGAAGAAGACCTGTGAGCGAGCCGCCAGCGACCAGTCGATGTCCGTGGAGTCGAAGGTCCCCATTGCGCCGGGGGTGTGCAGCAGGCAACGCTCGCCGTCCGACAGGACGAAGACCATGCTTGCCGACGTCCCCGTCTCGATTCGGGCGAGGCCCGTGACGTCGACCCCGCGCTCGACGAGGGTCTTGACCAGGAAATCGCCGAGACCGTCGCGTCCGACTCGGCCGATGAGGCGAACCGGGACGCCGAGGCGGGCGAGAGCGCTCGACGCGTTGGCCGCGCAGCCCCCCGGCGCCAGCCTCATTTCATCGACCAGTTCAATTCGGCCTGCTTCTGGCATCCCCTTCACGGGGCGGGCCAGCAGGTCGACTAGCGTCCCACCGACGCAGGTTACCCCGTTCATCCGACGCCTCTCGATATGACCTGAGGAATTCAACTATTACACGCACCGCTGCTTGACGGACGCCCGCTATGCTTCGAATAGACGAAAATCACAGTCCCATGCCGAGGCAATCGGCTGCGGTCCAGGGAGGTCTGAGAGCTCATGTTGACCACGGCGCAGGTTATGCAAGCGCGCTCCCGTGCCGCCAGGATGATCGCCGAAGCCGGCATGGTGATTACGCCGGCAGAGCAGGCCGCCATCGAAGTCGTGGACTTCGGTTTCAACGACCTGGAGCATCTCGGCACCGAAATCGTCGTCTACGTGAATACCGAACGCTGCTGCGCCAAGGAGCTGGTTCTCTTCCCGAATCAGACCTGTGCCGAGCACCGTCACCCGGCGTTCGATGGCACGCCGGGAAAGGAAGAGACCTTCCGCGTGCGCTCGGGCGTGGTCTACCTTCATGTCGAAGGCGGTGAGCCGACCCCTAGTCCCATGGCCCACCCGGCTCGCGAGGAGCGCGGCGTTTACACGTCCAAGCGCGAGATCGTGCTCAATCCAGGCGAGCAGTTCACCGTCCCGCCCAACACCAAGCATTGGTTCCAGGCCGGCCCCGATGGCGCCGTCGTCTCGGAGTTCTCAACGCGGAGTCGCGACGAGCTCGACATCTTCACCGACCCCGAGATCAAGCGGATGCCCGTCCAGATCGACTGACCGAGATCCGGTCGCCTTCTTCCTCCGGTGACGACGCGTCGTCGCCGACCCGCTACGTCGCCCGCAACTCTCGGAGCCGCTTCATGACCGGCGAACCCATTCGCGCCGCGATGTGGCCGAACCGTCCGCCCGGCCTGCCTCGCGGATCGCGATCGGCGCCGCGCTCAGCTGAGCGCCTTCACCGCCTCACGCTCGATGGCCAGCCCGGCCTTGTGGCGGGCGAAGAACTCGGTGAATCCTTTCACGTCGCGCGGGTCCGGGTTCACAGGCTTGCCGATGCTCCGGGCGATGCGCTCGTCCAGATAGTCGGCCAGCGACTGCTTCGCGTCGGCTCGGAGCATATAGCCGGCCAGCACCGCCATGCCCCAGGCTCCACCTTCGCCGGCGGTGGCTGGGATGCTAACGGGGACGTCGAGCGCCGCTGCCATCATGCGCTGGCCCGTGTCGTCGCCCTTGAAGAAGCCACCGTGACCACGGACCTCCTCGATGACTACGCCCTCCTCCTCGGTGAGGATGTTCATCCCGGTCCGCAGGGAGCAGAGCGAGGCGTACAGCATCGCCCGCAGGAAGTTCTCCAGCGTGAACCTGGCGTCCTGCTGGCGGACGAATAGCGGGCGGCCCCCGGTGAAGCCGGTCATGTGCTCGCCAGAGACGTAGTTGATGGCCAGCAGCCCGCCTGCGTCCGGTTCTCCGTTTGCCGCCAGCGGCAGCAGCTTGCCGTAGAGGTCGTCGAGCGTCGCCTCGGCGCCTAGTGCCTTCGCCGCCTGGCCGAAGAGAGCGATCCAGGCATCGAGGTCGGAGGATCCGTTGTTGGAGTGAGCCATGGCCACGGGCTTACCGTCCGGAGTGACCACAATGTCGATCTCCTCGTGGACACGGGCGAGATTCTTCTCCAGGACGATCATCGCGAACACAGAGGTGCCCGCCGAAACGTTCCCCGAGCGCGGCCGCACGGCGTTAGTGGCGACCATGCCGGTGCCCGCGTCGCCCTCGGGAGGACAGAGCGGAATGCCGGCCGGAAGCTTACCCGAAGGGTCGATCAGCCTGGCGCCATCGGCGGTGAGCTTGCCGGCCGTGCGGCCGGCGGGCAGGACGCTGGGCAGGATGTCCCGGAGCTTCCAGCCGAGCCTGCGTGGCTCGATCAGGGCGTCGAACCTGGCCATCCGCGCGGCGTCCCAGTCGCCCGTCTCGGGGTCGATGGGGAACATGCCCGAGGCCTCGCCCACCCCCATGACGTGCTCACCAGTGAGCCTCCAGTGGACGTATCCCGCCAGCGTGGTGAGATGTGCGATCCGGGGCGCATGCGGCTGCGCCTCCAGGATGGACTGATACAGGTGGGCGATGCTCCAGCGCTGCGGCACGGCGAAGTCGAGGAGTGGAGTCAGCTCGGCGCAAGCATTGCCGGTGATGTTGTTCCGCCAGGTGCGGAACGGCACCAGCGGCTTGCCCTCCGCGTCCAGGGCAATATAGCCGTGCATCATTCCGCTGAAGCCCAGGGCCGCGACGGTCATCAGCTCCAGGGAGTAGCGGGCACGCACATCCCGGACGAGCGACGCGTAGCAGTCGATCAGGCCCTTCCAGACGTCCTCCACATCGTACGTCCACACGCCGTCCTTGAGCTGGTTCTCCCAGGCGTGCGAGCCCGACGCCAGCGGCGTCGTATCGGGCGCGACCAGCGACGCTTTGATGCGTGTCGAGCCGAACTCGATCCCGAGGATGGCGCCGCCCGACCGGATCAGTTCCGCAGGCCCACTTGGTTGCTGGTTCACTTGATCCTCCTACGCATGCGCCGGCCATGCCGGCCCGCCCGCGCTCCCGACCCCAGATCGCGACTCAGCGTGTCTTCTGCCCGTAGTAGGCGTTGGGGCCGTGCTTGCGCCGATAGTGGCGCTCGGACAGGTAGGACGCGATGGGCTGAGCGTCCGGATTCAAGGCGAATGTCTGTCTGGCCATGGTCGCAACAGCCTCCAGGACCGTGGCGTTGGCGGTTGCGTCCTCAGCGTCGTGGCCCCATGTGAACGGACCGTGCGAAGCGACGAGGACCGCCGGCATCTCCGCGGCACTCAGACCGAGCTTCTCCAGTGTCTCGATGATGACCGCGCCTGTCTCGTGCTCGTAAGCGCCGGCGACCTCGGCCTCGCGCAGCAGGCGCGTGACCGGCACAGGACCGTGGAAGTGATCGGCATGCGTGGTTCCCAGCGGCGGGATCGACCGCCCTGCCTGGGCCCATGCCGTGGCTGCCGTCGAGTGGGTGTGCACGACGCCGCCAATCTCCGGATAGCGCCGGTACAGGGCGAGGTGCGTCGGCGTGTCCGAAGACGGCCGCAGCTCGCCCTCTACGACGTGACCGTCCTCGAGCGAAACGGCGACCAGGTGCTCCGGCAGGAGCTGGTCGTACGGCAGGCCGCTCGGCTTGATGATCAGCACGCCGGCCTCCCGGTCTACGCCGCTGGCATTGCCAAAAGACAGTGTGACGAGGCCGGCACGTACCAGAGCCTGGTTGGCGCGCCAGACTTGCTCTCTGAGTTCAGGCAACGAAAGCGGCGACAACGTGACTCCTAAGCCGAATTCGTCGGGCCGGGCCTCAGCGGAGGCCGCGGGCGAGGTGGTAGTAGGCCTCGCTCCAACGAAGCTCCTTCTTGAACGTGGCCACATTAGTGTCTGCGCCGATCAGCAGGAACTCGCAGCCGACCATCTCGGCGAAGTCCGCGATCATTTCCGCGCCGACGGCACGGCTGAGGACCGTGTGGTGCGAGCCGCCGGCAATCAGCCAGCACTCGGTCGCCGTCGCGAAGTCGGGTCGCAGCCGCCACACCGCTCGTCCGACCGGCAGCTTGACCAGCGGCGCATCCGGCGCAATGAGATCGATCTCGCTGGAGATGATGCGGAACCGGTCGCCCATGTCCGTCAGGGCAACGACAATCGCCGGACCCGTACCGGCGTCGAACACGAGCCGGACCGGATCGCTTCGGCCGCCGATCGAAAGAGGATGGATTTCGCAGGAGACACGGCCGTCCGAGATCGAGGGACAGACCTCGAGCATATGAGCGCCGAGGACCTTGGGTCCGGCGGGGTCGAGATGGTAGGTGTAGTCCTCCATGAACGAGGTACCACCGGCGAGGCCTCGGGCCATGACCTTGACGACCCTGACCATGACGGCGGTCTTCCAATCGCCTTCGGCGCCGAAGCCGTAGCCGTCGGCCATCAATCGCTGCGCCGCGATGCCAGGCAGTTGCTTGAGCCCGTCCAGGTTCTCGAAAGTGTCAGTGATCGCACCGTAGTCGCCCTCGGCCATGAACTCGCGGAGCGCGACCTCGATCCGCGCCGCCTCCCGAAGTGCCTCGCGCTCGGCGCCACCGGCGCGAAGTGACGGCGCGACGTCGTACGCGGCCTCGTATTCGGCCACGAGGTCGTCGACCTTCGAGTCGGCAACAGCCCGGACCGCGTTGCTGAGGTCCCCGACGCTAAAGCCTTCGACCGATACCCCGAACTGCATCTGAGCAGACACCTTGTCGCCTTCGGTGACGGCAACGCACCGCATGTTGTCGCCGAAGCGGGCAAGCTTGAGGTGCCGGACTTCGTTAAGCCCGCAGGCGGCGCGGCACCACGTCCCGATCCGCTCCTGCGTGGCGGGGTCTTGCCAGTAACCCGCGACCGTCTTTCGGCGTAGCCCCAATCTCTCTTCCACGTGGGAGAATTCGCGGTCGCCGTGAGCGGATTGGTTGAGATTCATGAAGTCCATATCGATCTCGCCCCACGGGAGATCGCGGTTGAATTGCGTGTGCAGATGGAGGAGTGGTTTGCGCAGGGCCTGGAGGCCGGCGATCCACATCTTGGCCGGCGAGAAGGTGTGCATCCAGGCGACGACGCCCACGCACTTCGGTGAAGCGCTGGCCTCCACGCAGGTCGCCAGGATCGCTTCGGGGTTCTTGACCACGGGCTTCCAGACAACTCGAACCGGGATCGAGGCGGCAGAATCCAGCCCGGTTGCGATCGCCTGCGCGTCGGCCGCCACCTGCCGCAGCGTCTCCTCGCCGTACAGATCCTGGCTCCCGGTGAGGAACCAAACCTCGTATTCGCCCAGCGCCTTCAACTCGTCCAACTCTCCGCTGTTCTGCCGGCTGGCTCGCGCTCGGGGCGCAATCTAGCAGACGGCGTTCGCTCAAATTACCTTCCATTGCATCTCGGTCCGAGGCGGCAGCGCGGTAACGCCCGAGGCGTCAGCAGCGGTTACCAGGCCTCGCGCGCCGTCGCCACGGACCGGGCTACTTGTCGGCCATGTCCACCCCGGAGACGGCAAGCGGCGTTGAGCTGAACCGTCACGAACTCACAGTCGATTTGGAGCCTCCGGTTCGCCGGTCTGGCCACGCCTGCACACTCCGAGTCGAGAAGTTGCACGACGGGCCACTTTCCGCTGCTGGCCGTGGATCAGTTCATGACAGAGCCCACCGGCAGGAACCAACCGCTGTCGTTTCCGGAGACCGACGTCCCCACGAATACGGTTGAGCAACGGTGCTCTTCCAGGCGGTGTCGGTCACTTTAGCGGTCCTTGCCGCCACGTCCGTTGCGCTCGTTGCGGGTTCCCAGGTCCGATGTTAGCGTTCCCGGTACCGGTAACGGGCACGGTGCCAAACTAGCATGGCCGTCAAACGGGCGTCAATAGGCGAAGTCAACGCGAGGCCCGATACTGATGACACAAGCAAGGGATCGCGGAGGGAATCCGGTGACCCAACCAAGACGAATCACCATTCGAGAGGTCGCAGCCGCGGCTCATGTTTCGGCGCAGACAGTCTCTCGGGTGCTGAACAAACGACCGGACGTGTCGCCGGAGACTTCGGAGCGCGTCCAGGAGGTCATCCGGGAGACCGGCTACGCCCCCAACATGCTGGCGCGCAGTCTGACGCAGGGTCGCAGCCATGTTCTTGGCGTCGTCGCCTTCGGCCTCGACTACTTTGGACCGTCGCGGGTTCTCATTGCGATCGAACGCTGCGCAGCCGAATCCGGCTACGCCATTATGCTCAACCTGATGCTCGAGCCGGAGACCGGCGACGTCGACCACCTGCTCAGTAGCCTCAGCGCCCGACAGGTAGACGGCATCATCTGGGCGATCCCTGAGGTTGGGGACAACCGAGACTGGCTCCGAAACCCGATCTCGGGCGGCCTGGTGCCGATGATCCTGGTCGGCGGGATGACGGGTCGGCCCAACGTGCCCTCAATCGCCATTGACAATGCAGCCATCGGCTGTCTGGCAACCGAACACCTACTCGCCGGCGGCGCCCGACACGTTGGCGTAGTCACAGGCCCGGCGACCTGGTGGGAGTCCCAGCGACGCGTGGCCGGCTGGCGACAGACCCTGGAGGCTCGCGGTCGCGAGGTCGAGGAAGGCTTGATCGTGGAAGGCGATTGGACAGTCGCCAGCGGAGAGCAGGCTCTCTACCGTTTGCTCGAGGTCTGTCCGGACATAGACGCAGTGTTTGCCAGCAACGACCAGATGGCCCTGGGGGTAATGCATGCCGCCCATCGTCTGGGCAAGGCGGTCCCTGCTCAGCTTTCGGTGGTGGGCGTAGACAACATCCCCGAGGCATCCCATTTCTGGCCGCCGTTGACAACCGTCCATCAGCCGTTGGGCGACGCGGGCGAGCGGGCCGTGCGCGAACTGCACGAGCTGATCGGGAGATCACGACAGACGAAACGGGCGGCCGAGGCCGAGCCGGAGATGACGCTGCTCGAGCCCACGCTGATCGTGCGCGAGAGCAGCCGGAGAGTCGCGACACCGGACAACCCGGTACTTCGTGACTTGCATGCTTCGGGTGACGGGCAGGCCGGCATCGCTCGCGTGGACTGACCGAGTCCATTTCGCCGGCGGCTATCGCCCATCCACTTCGGTCGGTCGCTGTGTGCTCGACTCGGGCTATCGGGCACGCCAACCGCCGCTGACGTGCGGGCGGCAGTGGCCTGGCGGACCCTCGGCCAGACCGTCTTGACCGGGTTCTGCGCCCGCAAGTAGCGGGTCCCAGCCGCGAAAGCCCGCATGGACGCCTCTGGCCTGCTCGGATTGCACCGCCTGACAACCTCAGACGGCGCTCCAGGTGCGGCCGCCGTCCATGGTCGCGACGACGTAGGCGCTGGTCCAGCAGTTCGGCACGAAGCCCGGGCAACCGACAATCCCGATGAGGGCGGTCGCGCTCGACGGGCCCGTCAGACTGACGATCGTCACTCCGGGCGGGAGCCCGGCGGGATTGACCGACGTCCAGGTGCGGCCACGATCGCCGGTCTCGAAGATCTGTCCCCCTGCGCTTGGGACTGCCCAGATGACCTCCCCTCGGTACGCGAGCGCTGGGTTAACCGCAGTGCCGAGGTCCAGCGCCGAACCGGTTGGGCCGTCGAAAGTGAGGCCATCGTCGTGGCTGGTCAGGAGCGACAAGGATGCTCCGACGCCCCCGGACGGGAGACCGATCACGGGCAACTCGACGTCGGAGCCCGCGATCACCGGATTGCCCAGGTAGTATCTGGTCGCCGCGGGCAAGCCCTTCAGCGATACCGGCGACCAGGTCGCGCCGCCGTCCGAGGAATGGAGGAGCGTGGCTGAATCGGTGCCGACGACCACGAGCCCGGATTGCGCGCTGACGAACATAACGTGCTTCCAGGCGACGTTTGCCGGCGAATCGAGTAAGGCCGCGTGCTCGACGAAAGTCACGCCGTCGTCCGTCGAGGTGAATAGCGACGAGAACGCTCCGTCCGTTCCATTGGGGATGGTCGCGGCGACGGTGACGAGACTGCCCGGGCCCGGAGTAATCGCGACTGCCCCGGCAGGCCCGGCAAACGCGGCTCCGGCCGGCCAGGTCGGAACGAGCAAACTACTAGTCCAGCTCGAGGCGCCGCCCGCCAGGCGGTAGAGGTGGACACCGCTGTTGTCGGGTACCGCGATCCACAGCCCCCGACTTGGGACCTGGGCGACGTCGGCGATCGCGGACGCCGTCACGTTGTTGGGCAGGGTCTGAGCGGACCAGTGCAAGCCACCATCGTCGGACGTCGATAGGCCCGACGCGGAAAGCAGCCAGAGAGATGTGCCCGAGGACCCGAAGCGACCCGCCAGAGCGTGCCCGGGAATCGGCGGCGCGGAGTAGCCCGAGATGCCCTCAGGCGCCGATGGAGAGACGGGCGACATCCTGCAACCGGTCACGGTCATCGCACCGGCGGCGAGGAACACAAGCCCCCTGTACCGCATGGACGTGCCAACCACCGCGTCTTTGCTGCCTTTCAGATCCGCCCCGCGCCCGATGATAAGGCCGCGCAATCCGGGTGACCGACATCGACGCTGCCCGCGAATCGCAGTATGACAACCGGCTCTACTCGAACCGGCGCTGCAGCACCGCGTGGACGGAGACTGCTGCGAGGATCACGGCGCCGTACACGAAATTCGTGTAGTAGTCAGTCAGACCGACCGCAACGATCCCGGCCTGGATGCCGCCGATCATGAAGGCCCCAAGGAAGGTCCCGTAGATAGTGCCGCGGCCGCCGAAGACGGATGTCCCACCGACGAAGACCGCCGCCAGAGTCGGCAGGAGGTAACCCGAACCAATGTTCGGATAGAAGTTGTTGAGCGACAGCGCGTTCATCGAGGCGGCGAGCGCGGCTGCCATCCCGGTCAGAACGAACAGCATGGTGCGCGTCAGCCGTGTCGGAATGCCCATGAGCTGGGCAGCCTGAGGGTTGTCACCGGTGACGTACGCATTCTGGCCGAGCCGGTGACGGTTGAGGAGCACCCAGGCGACCACTGCCATCGCCAGCAACCAGAAGAACTGAATCGGGATGGTGCCGACCTTTCCCGCGAGCAATCCGTAGGCGAACGATGAGTTAGTGGAGACAAGCGGGTAGCTCTTGCCGTTGACAAGCACTAGGGTCAGCCCGGCGAACAGGAACTGCGTGCCGATAGTCACGACCAGGGCGGGTATCCCGACAATCGTGACGAAGAACCCGTTGAATAGACCGCACAAGGCCCCGACGGCCACGCAGGCTACGACTCCGAGTTCAGTGCTTCCCGTCGCTTGCCAGGTGAAGACGAACCCGACCATGCTGAGGGACATGATCGAGATGAACGACAGGTCGATGTCGCCGGCAATGATGACCATCGTCAGGAACAAGGCGACGATTGCGAAATAGGGGGTCGTCTGGGCGAATGCCAGGTATATCCGGTCGCTCAGGAACGTGGTTGGAGCGCCGACGATGAAGGCGATCCAGAGGGCCAGGAACGCGACGGTGATGCCGATCTGCGAGGCCCAGGAGTTGGTGAACGCCGTGAGCGGGCTTCGAGTCCGTGATCCTTCAACCGGGGCGACGGCTGTACTCATGCGCGCTCCTCGCTGGACACCGTCGTCACCTCGCTCGTTCCCCTTCCTTGGAGATAGCGGTCTTGTTCCGTGTAGGCGCCGGTCGCGGCCACCTCGCGCATGATGTCCATCAGCTCATTCAGCGAGTAGCGCGAGGTCTGGAATTGGCCGGCGACGCGGCCTCGATCCAGAAGGACGATCCGGTCGGAAACCGAATACACGTGGAAGATGTTGTGGTCGATGAAGATGGCCGACTTGCCGGCGGCCCGGATGCCCTCAACGAACTTCACAAGCTTCTCGGTTTCCTTGAGCGACAGACCCATGGTCGGTTCATCGAGGATGATGATCTCGGCCTGAAAATGGAGCGCACGCACGATCGCTAGACCCTGGCGTTCCCCGCCCGAGAGTCCTTTGACGTTCGTGTTGGGCGTCAGCACCGCGGAGGTGAATCCCATCGACTCGCCCATCAGCTCCGCCGTCGCGTGTCTCATGTCGCCCACTTTGAGGAAGCCGAGCGAGTTGCTCACGGGACGGCCCATGAAGATGTTGCGCCACAGGGGTAGCTGGTCCGCCAGAGCACGCTCCTGGAAGACGGTTTCCACGCCAAGCGCGCGAGCTCGATGGACGTCCAGGTCCTTGATACGCCGTCCGCCGAAGTAGATTTCGCCTTCGTCGGGTTGATGGACGCCGGTGATGATCTTGATGAGGGTCGACTTGCCGGCGCCGTTCTCGCCGAGCAGCGCGTGGATCTCGCCCGACTCGACGGTGAGGTCGATGCCGTCGTTGGCAACGAGGCTGCCAAAACGCTTCGTGATCCCACGCAACTCGAGTTGCAGCGCGACCTCCCAACCGGACATGGCACGTTCCAGGGCTGTGCCGTACGGACACCACCCTGGAACGGGCCTCTGCTTGCCTACCCTAGGTGCCAGAACCAGGGCGACGCCACAACGGAATCGCCCTGGGACTGGTCTCGATTACACCGGGCTACGAGTTGGCGTGAGGATCTTGCCGCTCTCGATTCCGGCCTTGATCGCCGCGATCTCCTTTTGAAGAGCTGCCGGCACCTTGCTCGCGAAGTCGTGGTAGGGCGCAAGGACGGCGCCGCCGTTGGCAAGGGTGCCGATGTAGTTGCCACCCTTGAACTTGCCCGCCGCCGTGGTGACGATCGCGCTCTTGACGGCTGACTGGATGCCCTTGGTCACGCTCGTGATGAAGTACTTGCAGTACTGCGGAGCACTCACACAACCGTCGGTGTCAACCCACTCCATGTTGACCTTGGCACCGGAATTGTCAGCTGCCTTCACGGCTGCGGCGGCACCAAGGCCGACGTTGCCTGCCACCGGGAAGATGATGTCTGCACCCTCGGAGATGAAGGTCGCAGTGAGCTGCTCGCCCTTGGTCTGGTTCGTGAAGTCACCCGTGAACGAGCCGTTCTGCGTGGCTTCGCTCCACCCGAGAACCTTGACGTCGGTCCCGTGCTTGCGGTTGTAGTACTGCACGCCATCCCAGAAGCCGTCCATGTAGATGGTGACGGTCGGCAGCTTGAGGCCTCCGAAGGTCGCCACCTTGTGCGTCTTGCTCATGCCGGCGGCCAGGTATCCACCGAGGAAGCCGTCCTGGACTGTGTCGAACACCAGGGCGTCGATGTTCTTGATCGAAGGCGAGTAGGTGTAGTCGACAATTGCGAACTTCTGGCTCGGATGCGCCTTGGCGGCGCTCTCGGTGTCGTCACCCATGAGGAAGCCGACTGTGACGATGATCCCGCACTTCTCAGCTATGAAGGCATCGATGTTGGGGACGTAGTTGCTCTCGGACGTCGACTGCAGGTACTTGCCGCCGATCGTGGCCGACTCGGCCTCTTGCACACCTTGCCAAGAGGACGCGTTGAACGACCTGTCGTCGATACCACCGGTGTCGGTCACCATGCAGGCGAGGAACTTGGCTGCATGTGGTCCCTTCGCCGTCGCGGAGTGCACTGGGGATGGCCGCGACGTCGCAGCACCCGACGAGCCTGCCGCGAGCGGGGCCACCAACGCCCCGGCACCTAGAACCAGAACCGACAGCCAGAGTAATCGCTTCATTTTCTTGCGCCTCCCAGGATTGATACTGATTATTTGCCATCACGTTACAGGTTGGTCATCGCGAAGTGGAGGGGAAACTTCACCCCGCCGACTGACCCGGAGATCAGTATGTCATCGTTTCGCAATATTTGATAGGCCCAGGGCGGACAGGACCCCGTCGGCAAC
>PMXR01000068.1 GCA_003171035.1 Chloroflexota bacterium | reverse complement strand
TGGATCGTGTTCATCACGCCCTTCTCGATCCCGAAGCTGTCGTTCAGGACCTTGGCGAAGGGGGCCAGGCAGTTGGTGGTGCAGCTGGCGTTGCTGATGATCGTGTGCTTGGCCGAGTCGTACAGCTGCTCATTCACGCCGAGAACGATGGTGATGTCCTCGTTCTTGGCCGGGGCGCTGATCAGGACCTTCTTGGCGCCGGCGGCGATGTGCGCCTTGGCCTTTTCGGCGTCGGTGAAGATGCCCGTCGACTCGATGACGATGTCGACTCCGAGGTCCTTCCAGGGCAGCGCGGCCGGATCCTTGATCTGGAGGACCTGGACCTTCTTGCCGTTGATCACGAGGGCATCATCCGTGTGGGTGACGGTCCCGTGGAAGTTGCCGTAGGTGGAGTCATGCGCGAAGAGGAGCGCGTTCATCGGGACGTCCACGAGGTCGTTGACCGCGACGACTTCGAGCTCAGGGGCGCGCTCGAGGATCGCCTTCAGCGACTGGCGGCCGATGCGGCCGAAACCATTGATGCCGACACGAACTGTCATGTCTTGTCCTCCAGGAGATCGATGCCGCGCTCGGTCAACCGTTCGCGGAATTGGAATTGGCCCGACCGCCGCGCCAGGCCGGGTCGCCGAGACGCGCGATCACGAGAGGGTGCCCGCCGGCGAGGCCCACGTCGGCGCCCAATTCGGCGTGCACGATGTGGACCCGATCGCGGGGTGTACGGAAGGCGGTGGCTGCGACTTCGGCCCGAGCTGGTCCGAGGAGTCGCTCGCCCTGAGCGTCCGAGATCGCACCGCCGACCACGATCCGGGTTGGGTTCAACGCGTCGACGAAGCCGACGCAGGCAACAGCAAAGGCGCGCCTGCCTTTTTCGAAGATGGCGTGGCACATCGGGTCGCCGGCATCTTCGCCTTCGGCGATGTCGCGGGCTTCGATGGCGTCGATACCCTTCAGCGCGGCGCGTGCCGCCAGGAACGGGCTGGCGCCTTCGGCAATGGCCGCTCGGGCGGTACGGGCCATGGCCGCGCCGCCGATGAACGCCTCGAGNNACCGTCAGGTAGATGAAGTCGGCGCAGCCGCGAGCCGCTCCGAAGGCCTGCTCCCCCAGGGCGGCCACGTTCGTGTCGCGCTCCAGGAATGCCGGCAGGCCGAGCCTGTTCTCCATCTCAGCCGCGATCGGCACGTCGATGAAGTCGGCGCCCATGTTGGGAGTCCCGAGCACCACGCCGCGCCACGGATCGAGCGGCCCTGGGCTCGAGATGCCGATGCCCACGACCACTCTGCTGATTTCGTCCGGAGCTTTGATGATGACGTCGCGCAAAGCGGCCTCGCACGCGTCGAGGATCGCGTCCGGCCCATCCGCCACCGGCGTGCGGCCCTTGGTCATGACCACTCGAGTGCCGTCGTCGATGACGACTGCGGCACGAATGTTCGTCCCGCCGACGTCTAGGGCGAGGACAGGGCGTGCAGACATCGATAAGCCTCGTAGCCGGATTTGGCGGAGATGCTGGTCAATTCTAGCAAAGCGGATTCGCCCTCCCGCGGGCCGGTCGGCCCATTCAGGACGGCTGCTCCGACCTCGCGAGCGTGCCGGCCATCACACGTCGCATATGACCTGACCGTGCCGGAGAGCCCGACGAGGGGCGTGTGACGACGAAGGACGGCGGCCGCCGGATGAGTTTTCCGACCCGAACGCTGATCGGCCGCGGCGTCGGGCGCCGGAGAATCCGCGACCCCCGCCGGGGCGGGGGTCGCGTGACATCGAAGCTCGGGTCGATCAGCCGCCGATTCGGAAGACCTTGCCGCCGCAGTCGGGGCAGATGCCCTGTGTCGCCGGCTTGCCGTTCTTCATAGTGATTCGCTCGGCGTTCTTGATCTCGACCTTCTTCTTGTCCTTGACGCAGTATCCCTCGGCCATTTTGAGAAGCCTCCCAGTGACGAACGGGGCGTGGCCCCCGACATTGATGGTCGCGCCTGCTCAGGCTAGCGTACCTGATGGCGATGGTACGAATCTCGCTCCACCGAGCGGGTCGGCAGACGGGCCGACCCGGATTGCGGCCTGCTCCCAACGGCCGTTCCGATTGGGTCTGCAGGAGCACCCTGAACAAGAATCGCTGGTGCCCATCGCTGGACACCTACAGCGAGCATAGACGGCGCCAAACTTGAGCGTCAAGCGTAGTCGGGCTCGGCTCACGAGGCGGAAGGCCCCTACGAGTGGCATTGCAACGGAAGACGAACCCCATCGGCACGGATTCAGACGCCTTCCGGCGGCGTTCGAGCGGTCCCACTCGCACCGTCCGGTGACCGAATCGGGGGTCGACGCCAGGACCGCAGGCCGGCCGCCGGGATGTCGAGCCCGCTTTTGTGCCGGCCGCGGCGGGCGGCGATGACGACGATTCCGGCGGCCAGGCAGGACAGGATGACCAGGAGGCCGCCGAGAGCGAGACCTTGTGGGAATGGAGATCGGCCGGGGGTGTCTCGGATTACTGCCGGCGCCGCAGGCTGCCTTGCCGTCGCCCGTGACGCCGCCTCGGATCCCCGGGCGGCAGGACCTCCCCCATCTACGGCAGGAGCCGAGGTGCCAAGTGCGAGACTGACGAGCGATGCGGGGTCGGCCTCGATGATCAACCCCAGGCCATCGCGCGCGACCAGGCCCGTCGCCTCGATCGCGTCTCCCGGCTGCAGCATGGCGACCTCGTCCGCCGCGGCGGGACCGCCAAGACGGACCGCGCCGGTGCCATCGTCGATCGTGGCGGTGCCGGCATTCGTGGCGGTGCCGGCATTCGTAGCAGTCACGAGGCCGGCTACGGTCACGGTCCGGCTCACGTACGACGCCAGGGAAGCGACCGACACAGTCTGGTCGGTGGCTCCGGCGATGGCGGCGGGATCGACCGTACCGGTCCCGGCGCCGGAGCTCCCGCCCGACATTCCGGCTCCACGCGTGGTTGGTGCCGGGCCAAGGCGGAAGTCGGACCCGGTGCGAGGCAGCATCTGGAAGACCGTGGAGTCGGATGTCGAGCGCCGCACTATGCCGGTCACGACGGCCAGCCGGCCGACCGCGGTCTTGTCGACGGTGATCGCCGCGGCCGGCTCTCCGAGGGCCGACACCTTGTGACCGTCGACCGTCATGTCGACGCGCCATCTGGCGCCGGCGCGGACGTACTGGTCGATCCGGCCGCAGACCCGCACGAGCCGCCATTCGAGCGAATCGCCGAGGGGGCCGGCAGTCAGGCGCGGCTCCAATGGTGTGACTCCGCCCAGAGCAACGACACTCGAGGCCAGCACTGTCGGCCCGGTTTCCCACCGCCCCACTTTGCCGGTTACTCGAACCTGCGTCCCAACCGGGGGCGCCGTCGCCGCGACGGGCAGGATTACGGCGGCTGCGGCAGAGCCGTCGTCAACCACGACCGTCGGGCCGCTCAGATCCAGCAGGCCGGCCGTTGCCGTGACCGTGGCGACGACGTCGACGGCGGCTCCGCGCGTCTTGAGCGCCGCGGCGAGATCCCGCGGCCCGGGCGTCGAGGTTGCGACGGACTCCGTCGCCGCCGACCCGGAGGTTGGAGTGGCCGTCTTCAGGGCACTGGTCGTGACCACATCCTCAGGGCTCCGGAGCCAGATCCGGTAGCCGTCCAATCGGCCCACGGCAGTTTCGCGCTGGCCGACAATGCCCGTGGCCAGGACCGCGGACCCTCGAGCAACGTCCGAACTCGTCAAGCCGGACGCCGGATCGGCCAGGAGATGCACTGAGCCGCGGCTATCGGCGATGGTGATCGTGAGCCGGCCGCCGTCGGACTGCACCGACGTGATGTTGCCGGAGACGGTGACGAGCGAACCCTCGGTCGCCTCGCCGACGTCGGCCGGAGCCACTGCCCACGGAACTGGCTCGGAGTAGCCGGAGGCGACGGCCAGCGAGTCGATGTTGCGGATCTCGAGCTGGCCGTAGGGCGCCGCGAGAGTGCCGGCGACGCTCACGATTCGGCCCACCGCGATCTCCTTCACCGGCGCGGAGAGCCGGACGAAGATGCCACCGCTCGCATCCTGGACGGCGAAGAGCCCATCGGCGCCGACGAAGCCGGGCCCGATGGTGATCAGGCCCTCGACATGGACCCGGCTGCCGACCGCCTGCGCCCTCGCCAGGGCAATCGTCTCGAGGTCGGGAGGCCCAGTGGGCGATGCGGCGGGGGACGTCGGATCGGTTGAGACCGCGGTTGAGGTTGCGGTCGCGGTCGAGGTCGAGGTCGCCGCGACGGTCGGGGCGGTCGAGCCGGCAGGCGCCGTAGAGTCGGTCGGTGCCGGGGTGGCCGTATCCGTGGCCGTCGCGGCGGGAGTGGCCGTCGCCGTGCCACTGGGCGTGGGCGGGTCGGTGGCCGTGGCCGTGGACGTGGCCGGGTCGGTGGGCAGCGGCGCCGGCGGGTCGCTCGCCTGAGACGTTGGGGCCAGCGCCTGCGGCACCGGTGATGACTGGACAAACCAGTCGGCCAGGTTGTCGTTGGTGTCGCGAGTATTGCCGCTCGACCCACCGGGCCGGCGTTCGATGCTCGACCTGGCCGGCGGAGCCGGCGCCACCGATCCCTCCACGTATTCGTTCGAGGCCGTCCCCCAACTCACGGCATCGATGACGTCCCCGCCGACGCGGCGCAGAACCAGCGATCCACCGTCCGCCGCAAGACCGCCGGAGTAAGTGGCGTCGGCCATCGACGCGTATGTGCCGGCGGCGTTGGCAACGAGCAGATGCTGACCCGGCTTCAGGACCGTCGGCGACGTGAAGCCGGCCTTGCGAGTAATCGTGGCGCCGGACGCCGTGACGTACACCAGCTCGCAGCCGCCGAGTTCCGCCGCGGACGAGCCGGCGTTGGCGATCTCGACGTACTCGTCCGAAGCGGACGCTCCGCCGGTCACGACTTCGGCCACGAGGAGGCTGGACGACGTCGGCCAGGCCACCGCGGCGGGCTCCGGAGGCGTGGCGGCGGCAACGGTAGCCGAAGCCGCGAGAAGGGACGAGAGCAGGGCGAATACCCCGCGCGGAGCAGGCATCGAACACCTCAGACGGCCTCTCCGGCGGGAGTCAGCCCGCAGGTTGTACGCCCGGCGGCCAAACGGCGGCTTATCTGTGGCTTATCCGCTACTTATGCCGGCCTGTGAGCGGCCGCGCCATCGACTACCATTCCGACGGCGGAGTCCCCACGCGGACTCGCCGTTTCGCATCCCATCACTGCCCGGAGGAGACCACGTGGCCCGCGCCAAGAGGACCGATCGAGCCGAGGCGCGCCGCAAGTACCGCGCCTACCTTCAGGCACAAGAAGAGGCTGCGATAGCCGAGGCACGCGAACACGGCGGGCCGGACGAGGCACCAACCAGCACGCCACGCGCCCGCGACCAGAGGTCGTCGGCGGCACCGGTTCCCGGCGCCCGGATGGGTATGTTCGCGGCGGCGCGGGCGGCCTACCGAACACCGACGTACGTCAGTGACGTCCGCAATATCCGATCGCTCGTCGTCGGCTCAAACGCAGTCTGGCCAGTGCTGATCATGTGCGTGATCGGCGGCGCATACATGTCGATCCGGATCAGCTCCGGCAGCAGCGGCGCCTCCAACGACCCGATCCTGTCGACCGTGTACCAGTTCATCTTCTACCCGATCCCGCTTATTCCGCCGATGCTCGCCGGCTTCCTGGCCCCGCGAGCCACGTGGCTGGCCGGGATGATCGCCGCATTCATCGCCACGATGACGCTCGTCGTGGTGGTGGGATTGAACGTCGGCAGTTTCTCGAACACGACCGGCGAGATCAGCGTCGCGTCGCCGACTCCGGGCGCCAGCGCCGTCGCGAGCGCGGTTGCCAGCGCCGCCGCAAGCGGATCGGCCGTTCCTTCCTCCGGCGCTTCACTGGTCGCCACGGCCACGCCGGCCGTCGGCGGCTCGCCCGCCGCGAGTGCCGCGGCCTCCGGATCTCCGGCCGCCGGAGCAAGCTCGAGCAGCGGCAACACGGGCAAGTCCGGCAGCAATACGGTCGGCGATCTGCTCAATCTGGCGATCATGCTGCTGGTCCAGTCGCTCGGGTTCGGCGCGATCATCGGGGCGCTGTCGGGCTGGTACAAGCGCTTCCTGGGGCTGACTTCCGGCGGATCCCGCAAGCCGCCGACCTCGGGCCCCAACCGCGGACGACCGACGCAGCGCCGGCGCCCCGCTACCCGCTAGTCCGAATCGGGGTTCAACCGCGGCGCATGCCGCTGTAGCCGAGCGCCCGCACGCCATCTGGTTTGGCCGGGCCGCCGGCCGTTTCCGCCACTGCGGGGAGCGGCCTGATGTCGCGCGCAACCACGTTTACGACGTTTCCCTCGCGCTGCAACATGCCATCCACGTAAAGCAGCGCGTGGCGCCGGACCACTCCGCGAAGGCGCGCCCAGGCGTCCGGCCAGAGCGTGACGTTGACCATGCCCGTCTCGTCTTCCAGCGCCAGGAAGACCGTGCCTCGAGCCGTCATCGGGTGCTGGCGGGTCACGACCAGGCCGCCAAGACGAACCGGACCGGGGCCGCGATCCGCCAACGAGGCGTTCGTCACCGCGCCCAGACGGTCCAGCGCGGGGCGGAATAGCGAGATCACCTGGCGGCGGGCGTCGAGCGAGAGCACCGCGTAGGAGTCGCCGAGCCGCTCGCGTTCGGTCAGCGCCGGCAATTCCGGGGCGGGCGTGGGCGGCAGGCGCAGGTCGAGTGGCCTCGCGCCGGCGGCCACTCGAATTCGGTCGTTCGATCGTCGTCCTCGCGTCGCGCCCATGACTTCGCGCAACTGCCACAGCAGTTCGCGCCTCGGCCGCCCCAGCGAGTCGAGCGCGCCGGCCCGAATGAGCCGCTCGATGACTTCCTCGGGCAGCTCCGTGCGGGCAGCGACGTCCGCCAGAGAGTTGTATGGGCCGCGTGCGAGTTCGGCGTCCAGCAGCCCGGCGTGTTCATCGCCGACACCTTTCACCAGCGCCAGGCCGAGGCGGATGCCGTAGCCGGTCGCCGACTCGGGCGTCCAGCGGCGCCGCGACTCGACCGAGGGCACGATGCAGCCGGACGAGCGAACCGCCTGGGGTCGCCGCACGATGCCCGCGCCCTCGGGGAGCGGCTCGGCGGGCCGTCCGACCCACTCGGTCGTGGTCTTGTAACTCGAGGCGTTGATGTCGACCGGCAGGACCGCGACGCCGTGGCGCTTGGCGTCGTTGATCAGGACCTCGACCGGGTAGAAGCCCATCGGCTGGGCGTTGATCAGCCCGACCGTGAACTGGGCCGGGTAGAACAGCTTGAGGAAGGCCGACTCGTAGGCCGTTCGGGCGAAGGCCGCGGCATGGCTCTTGGCGAAGCCGAAACTCGCGAAAGCGGCGACGCGGCGGAATAGCTCCTCGGCCTGGTCCGGGGTCAAGTTGTTGGTGGAGCGGCAGCCGTCGACGAAACGCTGGTGGAGCTTCTCCATCTCCTTGCTCGACCGCCACGTCCCCATCGCCCGCCGGAACCCGTCCGACTCGCCCGGAGTGAAGCCCGCGACGGCGATCGCGATGTTCATGACCTGTTCCTGGTACAGGATCACGCCGAGGGTCTCGCGCAGGACCGGCGCCAGGCTCGGGTGGAGGTATTCGACCGGCTCGAGACCCTGGCGGCGGCGCAGGTATGGATGGACCGCGTTGCCCTGGATCGGGCCCGGCCGGATGATCGCGACCTCCACCACCAGATCGTCCAGGTTCTGTGGGCGCGACTTGGGCAGCGTCTGCATCTGGGCCCGGCTCTCGACCTGGAAGACGCCCACGGTGTCCGCGGCCTGGAGCATCGCAAAGACTTCGGGGACGTCCTCCGGCAGGCGGTCGAGGTCGACTCGGGCGGCGCAGTCGAGCTCGATCAGCTGGAGTGTTTCGTCGATGGCGGCGAGCATGCCGAGTCCGAGCAAGTCCAGCTTGATCAGCTTGAGCGTCTCGACGTCGCGCTTGTCGAACTGGACGACGACGCGGTCTTGCATCGTGGCTCTTTCCAGCGGGGCGATGTCGATGAGCGGCGCCGCGGTCACCAGCATGCCGCCGGAGTGGATGCTGAGGTGGCGCGGGAAGCCGTCGATGCGGGCACAGAACGCCAGCCAGCGCTCCCAGTGTGGGAGGGCGGCGGTGGAGCCGCGGCGGATTTCGGGCGGGATCTCGGGGAGTGGCCCGACCCGCTCCACGCTCGAATGCGCGGCGCTGGCGAGCGTGGCTGCGGGCGGGGGCGTGGCTGCGGGCGGGGGCGTGGCGGCGGCCTTGGCTTCGAGCGCGCGCGCCGGCTCCTTCGCCACTCTTCCCGACACTCTCTCGGCCGCGAGCCAGGCGATACTCGCCGGGGTGTCGCCCGGGCCGCCCTCATCGTCCGAGCCCGCCGGACGCCGCCGCGCCAACCTACGCTCCTGTTCCCTGGCCGACCCGCCGCCCAGATCGCCGCGGGCGGCGGGGGGTGTCGTAGAGCGGCGGTCCGGCCCAGCGAAGGTCTTGGTGCTCCCGACTTTTCCCTTGTACTCCTCCGGGGAGTTGTATGCAGAAGCGGCCCCGGCCTGCGACTCGGGAGCGAGTGCGATCGGCATGAAGACTGTCGGATTCGACCTGCCAAGGGCGCTGCCGGCGCCCGAATCGGTCCGTTCCCTAACCTCCAAACTCGATCTCTCATCTTCCGCGGTGTCTGGAGCCACCCATTCCCCGGGGGAAGCCCCCGCTCGTTCCATAACACTCCGGGGGGTGGTATAGGGAAACGCCCCGCCGCCCGAGGCCGTGGTTCCGCCTTTACCGATCCGACCGCCACGCGGATGTTTGAGCTGGCCCATACGGTCAGTGAGGCCTCGGGCCACCGCCCCGCCGCCGACCACTCCCGCACCCGCGGCCCCCGCCGCTCCCACCGCCTGCCGCTCGACCGTGTCGGCGAAGAATTGGCCGAAGCCGCCGTCGGCCTCCAGGTCGCGCCGAACCATCACCGAGTCGTACGTTTCGAGCGCCTTGGCGACCCGATCGACCAGCGGGCGTGGAAACCCCAGCGCGTATCCGACCTCCCGCACCGCCGACCTGGCCCGATACGTGACCAGGTTGCAGACCATGCCGGTGTGTTCGGGGCCGTAGCGCCGGTAGACGTACTGGATGATCTCCTCCCGTCGTTCGGACGAGAAGTCGATGTCGATGTCGGGATAGCTCGTTCGGCCGTCGTTGATGAAGCGCTCGAACAGAAGGTGGTGCCGGATGGGGTCGACTCGGGTGATGCCGAGCACGTAGGCCACGATCGAATTGGCGGCGCTGCCTCGACCTTGTGCGGGGATGCCGAGTTCGCGAGCCACCCGCATCAGGTCCCAGCAGATCAGGAAGAACTCGGCCAGGCCGGTCCGCTCGATGACGTCCAGCTCGTGGGCGAGCTGCTTGACCACCGGCGAGGAGATGGGGTGGTAGCGGCGGCGGGCGCCGTCGTGGCAAAGCTCCTCCAGGTACGAATAGGGCGTATGGCCCTTCGGGACCGGAAAGCCGGGGAAGCGATAGCGCTCGAAACCGAGGTCGACAGAACAGCTGGCAGCCAGCTCACCCGCGTTGCCGATTCCCTCCACCCAAGCGGCCGATGTAGCGGCGTCCGCCCCCGCAAACACGCTCCGGGCCCCACCTCTGGGAACGGCACCGTCCCTGGTGGCGTCGCCGCCGCCGCCCGCCAGAGAGTGGCCGCCGCCGCCCGCCAGAGAGTGGCCGCCGCCGCCCGCCAGAGAGTGGCCGCAACTCACCCCCGGCGGCATGGCCATCAACTCCGCGCCCGACTTCAGGTACGACTCTCCGTCCGGGCGCCGGAGATCGCGCAACTCGGCGAGAGTGCGGCCGTGGCGAATCGCGGTCAGGACGTCCTGCATCTCGCGACCTTCGGGGTAGGCGTAGTGGACATCGTTCGTGACCACCACCGGCAGCCCCAGCTCACCTGCCAGGCGCGCCGTCTCGGCCACGAGCCAATCGTCGTCGGGCAGCAGGTGGTGCTGCATCTCCAGGAAGAACGTGGCCGAAGCCGGGCCGTCGCCCCGGCCGTGGCCCCGGGGAGTGGCGGCCCTCGGCCCCGTGGCGAAACCCCGGGGAGTGCCAAGTCCACGCCCCGAGCCGGAGCCGCCGGCCGCCGCCGCGCCACCTCCACCCCCAGCGAAGAGCCGCGCATATCGTTCCGCAGCCGCCCGCGCCCCCGCCCGATCCCCGACGAGCAGGCGTCGGGCAATCTCGCCCTCGCGGCAACCGGACAGGGCCACCAGGCCCTCGGTATTGGCCGCCAGCAGCTCGTGGCTGAAGCGCGGCATCGACTTGGTTCCGGCCATGTTCGCGCGACTGACCAGCCGGCACAGGCTGCGATAACCCGTCGCGTTGCGTGCCAGCAGGACGAGGTGCGGTCCGCGCTGCCCCTCCCCGACGCCGCGCAAATCCTCCCGCACGGCGTCCCGATGGCCGGGGAGACGGGCACGGTTCGGGCGGGGCCGGGCCGGCAGCCCCTCTCCGCGCCGCGCGTCGCCTGGTGGACTCGCAAGCGAGTTCACCTTCGAGTTCGCAAGCGAACTCGCGATCGCCAATGGCGCCGCTCCCCCACGCCACAGCCCCTCTCCGCGCCGCGCCCTCCGAGCCGGGACCACGATGCCCGCGGGATCCGGGACGGCCGCATCCGCCAGCTCGATCTCGATGCCGATGACCGGCCGGAGCCCCGCCTCGCGCGCCGCGGACGCGAAGCGGACCACGCCGTACAGGCCGCCGTGGTCGGTGATCGAGAGCCCGGACAGGCCCAGTTCCACGGCCCGCTCTACCAGTTCGTCGGGGGCCGAGGCGCCGTCTAGAAACGAGAAGTTGGTATGGCAGTGAAGTTCGGCGTACGTGGCCATCGTGGTCGTCCTGTCGTGGAGACAAGCGACCAGTATAGAACGTCTGTTCTAGTATTCCCAGAGCTGGACCGGGTTGTGGGTCAGATGCCCCCGCCCACGTCGAGGTCGCTCGGCGGCGCATCGTCCGGCACCGTCGGCTCGGTGTCGAGGAGCGGCGTCCGGTAGCGCGACAGGGTCGACGCGGACGGCTGGATGACCGGCCGATCCTGCGCCTCGCTCGTCTGGGCCGCATCGCGATCGGCCGCACCATCAGGCTGAACGGCCGCGTTCTCCGGCGCTTGGACCACGGCAGCGCCATCAGGCGCGGCCGTCGCGGAGGTCGCGCCGGCACGTTCTATCGCCCTGACCCACACATCGGGCAGATCGGGCGGCCCATCCTGTGCCGCCGCCGTGTGCGGCGCCAGCCGCTCAACCTTCCTGGACCAGACCACTTGATCGTCGGCCGACGCCGGGACGGCGACCTGAGGGGCTGAGACCACCGGAGCGGTAGTCGGTGCGGTAGTCGGTGCGGCCGGCGGCTCCGGCGCGGGCGGAGCTGTGTCGTCCGGCACCGGAGCGAGGGCGGTCGGTTGCGCGGCCGGAGTCGGTTGCCCAGTCGGTGTTGGTTGCCCCGCCGGCGCCGGCTGGCCGGCCGGAGTCGGTTGCGCGGTCCCGTCGATGGCCTGAGCGTAGGCCTTCGCCTGTGCGTCGCGCAGCCCGCCGAACACCCATCGTTCGCGCACTCGCTGCCGGTACGCCATCTCCATCGTGACCCGCGTCAGAGTGAACAGGAACGCCGCAACCGCGAGAGTGAACGCGGCCATCGCGACCACGGCAGCCGCGATGAGCATCAGCGCGAAGCCGCTTTGGGACGGCATGACCAGCCCGAGACGAGACATCGCAATGATGAGAAGCAATAGCAAGAAGGGCCCGAGGGCGACGGCGTAGACGATCCCAACCAGGGCTCCCCAAGCCGCCGACCAGGAGGTGACGAGCCGGGCGTCTGACGCTTCGGGGACGCCGAGCCGAACCATCAAGTCCTCGAGCAGCCGCCTCGGCTTGCCGATGGCTCCGATGGGCCCGCAATCCATGCCGAGAGCATGGCCGATGACGTAGGGCCAGAGGTTGAAGCAGGCGACTCCCCACCACAGCCAGAGCAGCGTCTCAATCGGCCACAACAAGGCCCGGACCGGATCAAACCGCGGCGACCCGCTGCCGAGCGCCGGAGCGTTCATAGAAGTCAGGGCCAGGAACACGCCGTGCAGGACGAACGACGCGGGCAGAAGAAGAGCCCACAGCGTGTACACGACAGTCACGACACGTGGATCGATCAGCACCCAGTGCGCCAGACCGGGAAAGACGGCCGACGCTATCGCCATGGCCACGATCACGAAAGAAACCAGGATCGGGCCTACCAGGAAGGCGATGATCAAGCCCGCGGTCAGGTAGCCGAGCTTCCAGGCCGACGTGTAGTGGCTGCCCGCCATGAGCATCCAGGCCATCTCGCGATGCTCTTCGTCTAGGCCGGGGGTCAGGACCACGCCCGGCTTCCTCTCCCGGATGGTGGCCAGCGTGGACTGCTCCTTGGGAGCGCGGCACTTGTAGCATCGCTCGGCGTCGCTGCGGTTCATGGAGCTGCATCTGGCGCAGAACCAGAACTCCTGCATCGTGTCTCCCTCATCCCGACCGGAAAGCCCCCGCCCCCCAAGCCGCGGCGTCGGCCCAGCTCATCGTGGGGCGCATCGGAATCCTACAGGTCGGACCACTAGATTGGACCGCAGTCTTGACGCGGCGCGGGCAAAGACCCTGAGCGAGCGGGCCAATGCGCCGGCTGATCGGCCGGCTCGGAGGAAGAGGGAGCTGGACGGCCACACAGGGCTAGTCGTATAGGCGCTCGAGGTGCCATGACTCGTCGACCCGGTCGAAGTACACCAGGGCCAGCCAGCTGCCGCCCGCGACCTTGAAGTAGTCGCGGGCGATCGGCCGGCTCCACCAGCTCTCTTCGACGCGCCATCGATTGCAGACTTCGACGCGCTCGCGCCGGCCGTTCCAGTGAAACGCCACCAGCCCGCCATCCGGGCCGAGCTCGACGTCGATGGCGGGATGCTCGCGCAGCAGCCGCGTCACCGCCCCGTCCCCCGGCTGCGGGGAGTGGCGGCAGGGCGTGGCGCAGCCGGCGGCGGGGCGGCAGGGCGTGGAGCCTCGGCGCCTGCGGCGGGGAGTGGCGCGGCGGGGCGGGGCGCAGCCGCCGCGACGGGGCGCCACTTCCAGCGTGCCTCGGCCAGGATCGCTTCCGAATCCTCCACCTCCATCCAGCCGACGCGCTCCTCGCCGAAGCGCAACCGGAGCCTGGCCAGCTGCCAGCCGAGCCGCCCCGTCCGGCCCGTCTGCGGCGTGAAGAGCGAAAGCTGAGTGCCCGCCGCCGGCGCAACGTCGCCGAGTTCTAGATCCACTCGCGATACGGGCGCACGCGGCGGCGACGCTTCCAGGCGAGCGATCAGCAAACGCTCGATGGCCAGACCCTCGGACGTGGGCTCGGGCAGCAGTTGATCGATCGTCATCGAAGGCGGCACGTCGCCCACAGAGAACGACCGATCAAGCTCCAGGGTCAGCCGGGCCCGCGACGTCGCCGCGCCACGGGCTTCGAGCTGATCGCCGAACGCCGCGGCCAGCCGGTGCAGGACGAAACGCAAACCCTCCACGTCCGACACGGGCGGGTCTATCGGCAGCGCCATCGCCATCCGCTCCGGGGCCTGACACGGGCGGAACGGATCCGTCTCCTCGCCGCGGGCCCGGGCA
The DNA here is from genome assembly GCA_003171035.1 of Chloroflexota bacterium. Taxonomy (GTDB): domain Bacteria; phylum Chloroflexota; class Limnocylindria; order Limnocylindrales; family CSP1-4; genus Fen-1039. The sequence goes on along the minus strand of PMXR01000068.1, from coordinate 2,417 downwards.
TGCAGCCACTCCCCCTCCGGGCCGAACCGGGCCACAAGCGCGGACCGCGGCAACTCAGCGACCTGGCCGATGACGCGCAGCCCGAACCGCTCGAGGCGGGCACGCACCTCCGGATCCCGGCTGAGCATCGCTGCTGGGAGCGGCGCGAGAAATGCCGCGTCGGCGCCACGCTCAACAACATGGAGTTGGATTGGGCCGGCGCCACTCCCCGCCGTCGCGGCCGCGCCACTCCACCGGCCGGCCAGCGCGGCCGCGACCGCGGCCGCGAAACGAGTTCCGGCGATACCCGCCAGCGGTGGCCCGGGCAGGATCGCCGCCAGTGCCTCGTCCATCCGGCGCACCAGCACCGGATCCGGTCCCCACAGCTGTTCGAGGCCGTCGAGCTGGACCTCGACCCGCCCGAACCCCGGTTTCGCCGGATCCGTCTCGGCCGCCACGCCGGGGCTGAAACCGCCGATTCGGTCGAGCGCCGCCTTCAGGGCCGCGGCGTCGGCCGCCGGTTCCGGGTCCAGGAAGAGCGCCTCCGGAGCGAGCTTATGCGCCGCCCCGAGCGGCATCCCGATCCGAACCCCCAGCTCCAGCGCCGACCGGCTTGCGTCCAGGACCGAGCCGTCCGTCCATTGCCTGCCACCCAGAACGATCGGCACCGCCTCGAATGGCTCGGAAGCCCTGGCGCGAGCCAGGCGGAGAAGGAGGTGGGGCCAATGAAGATGGAGAAGTCGCATCGTGGAAGACCGGTATCGTCGGGAGATGGAGGGGCGGCGAAGGCCGAACCGCCGGGATTGGAGCGCTCGGCCGCAAGCCACCGGGCGGAGCCGTTCCCGCCCCCGGCGCGGTCTCTCGCAGAAGGTCGACTCTCGACAGGCAGGCATCGCGCAGCCCGCCCTCCGCGTACAGGATCCGAAGCTCCGCAACCCGGCCGGGCGGGCCGAAACGGTCGCGCACCACGCGTACCTCGGTCCGCTGCCCAACCACGTCCCGCCCGAGCCGAATCCACGCTCGCCGGCTCAACTCCAATCTCAACGCCGCAACCTGGGTAAGTGCGCCGGCCAGGGCCGCTGGCAGATTCGGCGGCTCGATTACGAGGAGTTGAACGCCGGCTCGACGAGCCAGCGCCGCGAGCCGGCCGAATCTCTCCGCCAGAGTCGCCCCCGACAGCTTCCCTCCATCCAGAGGCCGGGCCGGCATGTCGAGCAGCAGCAGGTCCACCGTTCTGTCCTGGAGAAGCATCGCCGCCATCGCCAGCGCTTCTTCCAGCGAATCCGGCGTCAGAACCACGAGCCAGTTCAGCTGGACGCCTCTGGCCTCGGCCTCCACAGGGTCGAGACTTTTGGCCAGATCCAGATACGCCGCGATCCCGCCGGCGGCCTGGGTCTGCGCCACGGCCTGAAGCGCGAGGGTCGTGGCACCGCTGGTGCCATCGCCGTGCAACGACGTGGTCGCGGCGCGCGGCAACCCGCCCAGACCGAGGATCGAATCCAGGGCATGGAAGCCGGTTGATATCGCCCGATCCGACGTTGCCGGCAGACCGCTCGGCCCCGGCAGACCGCTCGGCAGCTCGTCCGGGTCGACGCTCGGACTCGGCCGCGGCGCCACTGCCAGCGCCCCAACCACCTCTCCGCCCCAGCGCGGAGCTGCCCCGCCCCAGCGTTCCTGGAGGGACGCCAAAGCAGCCTGGACGCTCGGTGGAGGGGTTGTCATGGGCCACAGATGATAGAACGGCTGTTCTAATAGTCAAGACCGGACGGCCGGTCCGCTCACTCCGGCCCGCCCGATTGTGGCCATCTGCAAACCGGGGTAGCACGGGGCAAGGAGGCCGAGCTCACCGGACCGCTCTGACGACCATTCCGACCATGGCAGGGCCAGCTGAGCTAAACTCCGTCCCTTCATCCCGTTTTCAGGAGCAATGCGTCTGTCGTGGCCCTGATCGAAGCGAGCGGGCTGACCAAGAAGTTCCGGCAGGCCGTCAAGGAGCCGGGGCTGGTCGGCTCGCTCAAACACTTCTTCACCCGCCAGTACAAGGACAAGCTGGCCGTCGACCATATCGACCTCAGCGTCGAAGCCGGCGAGTCGGTCGCCTATCTCGGGCCCAACGGCGCGGGCAAGTCGACCACGATCAAGATGCTGACCGGCATCCTGGTGCCCACCTCCGGCACCCTCATCGTCGACGGTCTCGTTCCGCACCTCAGGCGCCAGCAGAACGCGCGCAACATCGGCGTCGTCTTCGGCCAGCGGACCACCCTCTGGTGGGACATCCCCGTGGTTGAATCGTTCAATCTGGCCCGCGACATCTACGACATCCCGGCCAAGCGCTACAAGAAGAACCTGGCCGAGTTCACCGAACTACTTGGTCTGGCAGAGTTCATGAACATCCCGGCCGGCAAGGTGTCGCTCGGCCAGCGGATGCGAGCGGACCT
>PMXR01000139.1:430-8084 GCA_003171035.1 Chloroflexota bacterium | reverse complement strand
CCGCCACCGCCGCCGCCGCCGAAGCCACCACCGCTGCTGCCGGACCCGGTCGATCCGATGGACCCGAGCGACGACATCATCGACCCGACGTCGGGAATGGCGCTGGCCGAGAACATGCCTCCGCCACCACCTCCGCCGCCGCCACCGAAACCGCCGCCATGGCCGCCGTAGAACCAGACCGGATACCACCCGACCTGCCGACCCGAGGCCTGACTCGCGCCGACGGTCCGGCTCAGGACCATCTCGATCTCGCTGTTGAGGCCGAAGGCAACGCCCCAGGCCATCGCGGCGTCGGGCGTCGTGACCCACGGCAGGGCTCTGCGGCCGACGACTTCGTCCATCGAGGCGGCCTGGGCCATCGTGTATTGCAGAGTGCGCCTGTAGGCCGCGAGCATGGCCTGGAGCATCGCGCCGAGCTTGGTCCGGCAAGGCATGAACCAGGCGATCACCGCGGTGGCCACCGCAGCACAGATCAGCACCGCGCCGCCCAGGAACCCGCCGCTGGCGTCAAGCGTAGACGTCCAAACGAAGAGTGGAATCGCGGCGATACCCTCAAGGGCGGCCACGGTCATCCACGTGCCGACGACCCTTCCGGGCTTGCCCGTGAGCCAGCCCTTCCACACGGCGAGGCCTTCCAGATCCGTCTTCATCTTGCTGATTGCCGGAGCCAGTTCGTGGGCAGTGGTAACCGGCACGAAGCCGTCCGGCCCGGCCCAGGTCGCGATTGCCGACATCAGGCCGGCCTCGGGAGTGGTGATGATCGCGCTGTTGCCCGTCACGCCGATCGTCGTCTTCTTGCCGAAGAATTCGGACTCCTGCTGAAATCGCAGCACGCCTCGCGCCGCCAGGTCGACCATAGCCGCGGAGACTGTTCGGCCCGACGTCCGGTCGTCCATCAACAGCGTGGCCATGGCCGGGGTCAGCCCATCCGGTGGAGCCGGCATCAGGACCGAGTTGTCGTCGACATAGATGGGGTCGCGCCCGACGGCATACCAGCGGTAGAAGGCAAATGCCACCAGAAGCATTGCGAGGAGGCCGACACCGAACCCAACCAGCGAGTTGGCGATTCGGGCGCGGCTGAGTTCATCGGCGTGTTGGGGCGTTGCCGCGGCGTCGATGTCTCTCATGGCTGCGCTCAGGGCGCCGTCGAAGTCGGCCTGCTTGAGCAGCGGCAGCATGTCGTTGTCGTAGACGTTCTGGCGGTTGCTGTCGGTCATGAACGTGGCCTTGAACCCGCTGCCGGCGTAGAGCGAAACCTCGCCGTGGACGAGATTGGGCTGCATGTCGAACAGGATCACCAGGCCGTCGTCGAAGCCCTTGCGCCCGACGCCCCACTGATTCATCAAAGCCAGGGCATCGGCGTTGGCCGCGTCGAGGCTGTCGCTCTCGGGCTTGACCTGCGTGTAGACGGCGACCTGCGCCCCCGTCCGAGCCTGGATGGCGTCGATCGTCTGCTGTGCCGAGTCGATCGCGGACTGGGAGAAGATGCCGGCGTAGTCGTAGACGCGCTGCCCTGTGACCGCGTCGGGGTAAGGCGGGCCGACCGGCGGCGCCGCCACGGATGTGCCTGCGGAGACCAACAGCAGGAGCCAGGCCGCGGCTCCCACCAGACCGGCGGTTCGGAGACGGCCGAGCCTCTTCATTGCTGATCCTCCCATTGCCCGTAGCCATTGCGTGGTGGCCGACTCGACTCGACCCGACGACCGATCAGTCCTTCTTGCTCGCCTCCAGGCGCGCTCGAACGCGCCGGACGAGTTCGGCTGCCAGCTCGTAGCGGCCGAAGCTCGGCATGATGTAGGTCCCGTTCACATGACCCTCGACGGCGGCCAGCAGGTTCATCGCCATTTCGAGCCCGACCTCGCCGCCGCGTTCTCCAGCCGCGTGCATCGCCGCGCGCTGCTCGTCGGGGATCGTAATCCCGGGTACCTCGTTGTGGAGGAACTCGGCGTGGCGGGCACTGTGCAGCGGCAGGACGCCGAGCAGGACCGGCACAGGGAACCCGCCGGGCCCGAAGACCTTGCCGGCACGCTTGAGCATCGACTCGACCTGCGCCACCGTGAATAGGGGCTGGGTCATGATCAGGTGAGCACCAGCGTTGATCTTGCGTTCCAGGCGGGCCCACTCCTTGTCCTGGTCGGCGGCCGTCGAGTCGAGGGCGCAGGCGATGGTGAAGCCGGCGGGTTGCCCGATCGACGAGCCCGCCCCATCCTCGCCCTTGTTCAGGCGGCTGATGATCTCGATCAGCCCGATCGAATCCACGTCCCAGACGGCCGTCGTGGCGGGCCGGTCGGCGACGCGTGGTGGGTCGCCGGTGAGTGCCAGGATGTTGCGCAGTCCGAGAGCGTGGGCACCCAGCAATTCGGCCTCGAGTGCCATCAGGTTGCGGTCTCGAGTGGTCAGGTGAACCAGGCACTCCAGATCGAGCTGCTGCCGGATGCCCAACGCCACGGCCATGGCGCTCATACGGACTCGTCCGGTGGCGGAGTCGCTGATGTTGACGAAGTCGACACCGGCATCCTGGAGCAGATGCGCCGCGCCGATCGTGCGGTCGATCCGAATCGAACGCGGCGGGTCTATCTCGACGCCGACGACGAATCCGCGCCGGGCGAGCCTGCCAGCCAGCCCAGATGGGGGAGTGGCATCGCCGCCGCCGATCTCCGGCCGTGGCGTCCGCGGCGCGGCTTCGGCGGCGCTGTCCGAACCGCCGGCAGCGGGCCCGGACGCGACTTCGTCAGGTGGCGGCGCCGTCGCGGCGTGGGCACGGTGTTCTTCCGCGGTTAGGGCGTCGATAGCGGCTCGCATGGCCCTGGTGTGGTCCGGCGTCGTGCCGCAACAGCCGCCGACGATTCGGGCCCCGGCCGCGACCATCTGCGGCGCCATCTCCCCGAAGTAGTCGGGCCCGGCCGCGTATTCGAACCGGCCATCGATCCGCTGCGGCAAACCCGCGTTGGGGACCATGCTGCGGGCCACCGTCGCGGTCGGCGGCCCCATCCGGACCAGCGCCTCGAGGCAGACGAGCGGCCCGAACCCGCAGTTGACGCCCAGGGCGTCGACGCCCGCCTCGGTCAGCGCCGCGGCAGCGGCTTCGGGCGTGGTTCCGTCGCTGGTCGCCAGGTCTTCTCCGAACGTCATCTGGGCGATGACCGGCAGGTCGCAGGCTCGCCGGGCTTCCTCGAGAGCCTGCAGCAGCGGCTCGAGTCGGTCGAAGGTCTCCAGCACGAAGAGGTCGGTGCCGCCTTCGAGCAACCCCTCGATCTGCTCGCGAAAGGCCGCTCGGGCAATCCCGGGGTGAGGCATCGGCAATCGGCCGCTTAGACCGAGCGGCCCGATAGAGCCCGCAATCAGGACTTCCTTGCCGGATGTCTCACGAGCCTCGCGGGCGAGCTGGGCGGCGCGGCGGTTCAGTCGTCCTGCCATCTTCTCCAGACCGTACTCGGCCAGCCGGAACCTGTTGGCGCCGAAGGTGTTGGTCTCGATCGCGTCGGCGCCGGCTTCGATGTACTCGAGGTGGATCGTCGAGACGAGTTCCGGTCGCGTCATGACCAGCTCATCCAGGCAGGCTCGCTGGGGAACGCCGCGGGAGTAGAGCAGCGTTCCCATGGCGCCGTCGAGGAGCATCGGGCGGCGCCGGAGCCGGATCCGGAAGCGCTCGATCTCGGTGAGGGACCCCGGCGTCGCCGGGACGGCTCTGCTCGCCGTCGGGGTCGCGGCGAAGAGGCTGGCCAGGGAGGACGTTTCGGTGGCTGGCATCCGGGCAAACAGCAGGGCGGCAGGACGCCCGGCTAGATCCCGATGACCTTGCGAGGCACCAGGATCAGGTTGAGAGCCGTGCTCACGATGCTGATGACGATCGCGGCCACGACCGCGCAGCCGATTGCCTCATAGCCCCAGGTCGGGGGGTAGCGACCCAGCTGGAAACCGATGCTCAACGTGCTCACCGGGATCTGATGAACGAGCCACGCCGTTCCCAGCAGCATTGCCGCGTTGAGGACGAAAGCGACCAGGCCCATAGTCAGGAACCCGATCGGTAGGGCGATCAGCTTCACGATCGGCTTGATGTAGCTGTTGACCAGCGCGAACACGAGAGCGATGACGACGATGCCCAGCCAGTCGCCGGGCTTGTCAGTGTGGAAGGCGAGCTTGAACTCGGGCACGAAATTCGCTGCCACGAGCAACGCCACGGCATTGACTGCGACCTTGACGACGAGGTCGAGCATCGCGTTTCCTCCCGATGACCGGGCGCCGACTCTGCGGCGCGCATGGCCCGATGCTAGCGCTAGCGTCGACTATCTGCCGGGGTTTCCCGTGGGCCGCGATTTCGGCCGCCCGCTAAACTCGACCAACCTGCATCCGAGGAGACCCATGTCGCGATTCGGCGATCGAGTCGATGCGTTCCTGGACGAGTTCTTCCATCTGTATCCCGTGGCCGCCACCGCGATGGGAATGCACGCCGTCGACGGGGAGTGGCCCAGCCTGGGCGCTGCCGGCCGCACCGCCCGTCTCGACTTCACCGATCGCTGGGAGATCGAGCTACGCGGATTCGCCGACGGGGCGCTGACTCCCGACGAGCGCATCGATCGCGACCTGCTCCGGTCTGAACTTGCGGAGTTGCGTTTCGACGAGACCGAGTTGCGAGAGGAAGCGTGGGACGCACTCGGCTACGTCTACCTGATCGGTGGCGGCCTCTTCCCGCTGCTCGCCCGCGAGTTCGCCGCGCTGGAGGTGCGGCTGAACTCGGTGGCGGCCCGGCTCGAGGGCGTGCCCGCTCTGCTGGCCGCGGCCCGGGCCGAGCTCGGGAGTTTCCCGGCTCGTCCACCGTCCCGGTTGCATACGGAGATGGCAATCAAGCAGCTGCCCGGGGTCGCGGCCCTGGCCGAGGATGCCGTGGCCCAGGCCGTTGCCGCAGCCGACAGTCCGGGCGTGGCCGCCGTCCTGCCGCACCTCCGCGCCGCCGCCGACGCCGCGAGCGAGAGCATCGAGGGCTTCGGTGCGTGGCTCAGTTCGGACCTGCTGCCGCGTTCCAGCGGCGAGGGACGGCTCGGGGCGGAGCTGTTTGCTCAAAAGTTGCGCCACACATTCCGCTCGGACATCACCACGGACGCGATCATGGCCCAGGCTCGGGTCGAGTACGAGGCGGTCCGGGGCGAGATGATCCGTATCGCGCGCGAGATCTGGGACCGCTGGGTTCCGGGCGAGCCGATGCCGAGCCTCCGCACCGAAGGCAGTCAGGATGCGGTCGATTCGCGGACGGTCGCCATGGTCACCGCCGCCATCGGACGGGCCCACCATTCCGCNNCCGCTCGAGATCGACTGGACGCCGCCGTTCCTGCGCGAGTTCGCCGGCGCCATGCTCGACGCGCCGGGACCGCTCGACAAAGGCCAGAAGGCGTTCTACTTCATGACTCCGCTGCCCGACGACTGGACGGCCGACCAGGTGAACTCCTACCTGGCCGAGGAGAACGACCGCCAGATCGACCTGACCACGATCCACGAAGGAACGCCGGGTCATTACCTGCAGCTCGTCTACTCCAACCGCTGCCCGTCGCTGGTCCGGGCGGTCTTCGGAAGCGGCGCCTTCGTCGAGGGTTGGGCGGTCTATGTCACCCAGGTAATGATGGACCTGGGATTCCACGCCGACGATCCGGCCCTGATGCTGATCCATTGGAAGTTCTATCTGCGGGCGATCACCAACGCCATGATCGACATTGGCATCCACACCGCGGCGATGACCGAGTCCGCGGCGATGCACCTGATGGTCGTGGGCGGCTTCCAGGAGGAGTCCGAGGCGCGCAAGAAATGGGATCGCGCCCGACTCACCGCAACCCAGCTGTCGACCTACTTCGTGGGATCGATGGAGATGTGGAAACTGGAGCGCGAGCGCCGACTCCGGGCCGCGCTGGCGTCCGGGGACGGCCGCGGCGCTGCGGCAGTGCCGGATCCGCGAGTCGTGGGCGGATTCGGAGAGACACCCGGCTTCTCATACCGTGAGCATCTCGAATCGGTCATCGCCCACGGATCGCCACCGATCCCGGTCATCACCCGCATCCTGCTCGGGGACCGATGAACCCACCGAATCGCCACCCGGGCGCCCTGATCGTCATCGAGGGCATCGACGGCGCGGGCTCCACGACGCAGTCGGCCAAGCTGATCGAGTGGCTTGCGGCTGCCGGCATTGCGGCAGCGGCGACGAGCGAGCCGTCGAAAGGCCCGATCGGGGTGACGATCCGGGATCACCTGGCTCGCCGGATCGACCTGGGTGGTCCCGAGGCAGAGGCGCTTGCGTTCGCGGCCGACAGGATGGACCACGTCGTGTCCGAGATCGTACCGGCGCTGGAACGAGGTACCACCGTCGTGACCGACCGCTACTACCTATCGAGTCTCGCCTATCAGGCGCTCGGGTGCGATCTGGCATGGCTCCGCGAGATCAATCGCTTTGCCCTGCGCCCGGACCTGACCGTATTCCTGACCGTGCCTGCCGAGGTCGGGATGGAGCGGCTGAGCGGACGCGAGACTCGGGAGCGGTTCGAGGAGGATCGCGGCGAGTTGGGCCGGATCGCGCAGAGGTACGACGACGCCATCAAGCTCCTCGCCGCCGAAGGTGAGGTCGTCTGCGTCATCGACGGCACACGCCCGCCGGCGGAGATCCACTCCGAGATCCTGGCTCTGGCCGCGCCGGTCCTGACGGTGCGGTATCCGGGCGTGGCCCTGCGCCGCTGACCTTTCAGCTTCGCGTGGCGGCTTCGAGCTTGTCGAGCTGATAGCCGCAGGCCTTGGCAGCCTTGGCCAGGGTAGAGGTCAGCTTGTCGGCTGCGTGCAGTCGTTGCGTAGTCCTGGCAGGGGTCTCGCTCGTGGCAACGGCGTCGAGCGCGTCCAGGGTCAACATCCACCACAGCACCTGCCCGAACGATTCGCGGTTGAACCAGCTCACGCCTTCCCAGACGTTGACCTTGATGTAGGGCCGCACCGAGGCGTCGGCGATCAGCGCTCGAACGAGAGCGGGGGCCCGCTCGGCCGTGGCCAGGTTCGACACGGAAGACGCCGTAGGCAGGGGGCCCAGCATCCGGATCAGCGCCACCAGGCGCCACGCGGCGCCGTCATCGAGGCCGAGGTCGCGGAAGACGTTGGCGAGAACGGCGCCGAGTTGCAGCTCGTCCAACGAGGTGCCGGCCAGGTCACCGGGTTCGGCGACTGCCGTCACGGCCCGTGAAACGAGACGCCCGGTCAGGGCGATCCACGTCCACTCGTCCTTGAGCCCGGCGCACAGCTTTTCGTGGCCCAAGCTCGGCAGCCGCAACGCGGCCGCAAGATGTGCCCGGAAGTGATCGGCCGCGGCGTCGATGTCGCCGACCGCGCCGGTGACGTCGACCAGCGCCTGGAGGGCCCGAGCCACGTGACTCCGCGCATCGTCCAGCAGCCCCGCCAGCTCGGTGTCGGTCACGATGGCCGGAGCGGCCGGAGAGACAGCCGCCGCCGGAGCAGGAGTGGCAGCCGCGGGCAGTGTCGGAGCGGCCGCGGCGGGCGGTGCCGTGGCGCCGGCCTCGGCAGCTGCCGCAGGCGCTGCGCCCGTGGTGAGCTTTGCGGCCGCGGCCTTGGCGGTGCCGGGGCCGCGAAGGCCCAGGTCCACGGCCGACGTGCCGGGGCAGGCGGCGGCCGC
>PMXR01000139.1:0-386 GCA_003171035.1 Chloroflexota bacterium | reverse complement strand
CCGTTGAGCCTCTCGGCCAGCCGTTGCAGCTGCCCGGATGGTCCGTCCTCGACCTCGTGGATGTCCAGGAAGACCTGGCAGCCGTAGGCGTGAAGCTCCACGTACATGCCGTCGCGGCATATGTCGGATGAACGGCGCAGGAACTCCAGGCCCGACCGTTGCTCGCGCAGGAGGGTCCACCACTCTCCGTCGTGGTGCAGCCCCAAACCCTCACCGAGCGACTTCTGGATCGCGCGCCGCCCGCCACTACCGTCGGGAACCGAATACGAGACCGAGGTCTTGATCCAGCCTTTGGCCTCGGCGAAGCGGTTGTGATAGACGATCAACGCACGCTCGGTGCCGTGCCGGTTCGAGTACGCGAACACGTCTTCGTTGACCCAGCCGCC
>PMXR01000050.1 GCA_003171035.1 Chloroflexota bacterium | reverse complement strand
AACCAGTGGGGCGTCGGCCGCAAAGGCTTCGACGACGGCCTGGTGATCATGTTCGACATGAAGCCCAGCCTCTCGCATGGCCAGGTTTCTCTGTACGCCGGAAGTGGCTATCGGGCCGCCTTCCTGAGCGACGCGGATCGGCAGCAGGTCTTCGATAACGACATGAAGCCGCTGCTGGTCGACGGGGACATGGATGGCGGTCTCATGGTCGCGCTCCACGACATCGATGCCAACGCAACTCCGGAACACGCCGCGGCCCTGGAGCAGGGACGCCAGATCAACGCGTTGGTGGCGTTCGGCGGGATCGGACTCGGCCTGCTGCTGGCGTTGCTGGCCGTGGCAACCTGGCTGCGCCACGGGCGCGACCCCGTCTACATCGACGACAACTCGGTTCTGTTGGCCGCGCCGCCGCCCGACCTGACGCCGGCGATGGCGACGCTCCTCCTCAACGACCGGACCTCCGATCGGACGGTGACCGCGGGCCTCGTCGACCTGGCAGTGCGCGGCTGCATCGCGTTTCAGGCCGACCTGGGGCCGCTCGGCGAGACGTCGCAGACCGGGATCCGGTACCTGGGGGCCGGCGCAGGCACCGTCCCGCCCCTGGAGGCTGCCCTGCGCGACGACATCATGAACAAGAGCAAGAAGCACGACAACCTGATGACACCCAAGATCCTGTATCGCTTGATCGGCAGCTTCGATGAGTTCAAAGACGGACTCGAGACCCTGGCCGTCAAGCGCGGCTGGCTCAACGCCAAGCCGAGTTCGGTCATGATGACCTGGGGTTTGATCGCCGGACTGGAGTTCTCGGCGGCAATCGTGGTCGCGATCCTCTGGCTCATCATCCAGGCGAGCGGCCTCTTCACTCTCACCGTCGGGCTTGTCGTTGCCGGTGCCGTGACCACCGCCCTGACGCGCCACATGCCGGCCCGTACCCGCCAGGGTGCGATGTTGTGGGCGATGCTGTCCGCTTATCAGAGGACGCTGAAACTCACTCTGGCTCAGGCTCATTCGATGGGCGACGTTGTGTCGGCCAAGGCGCTGCCGTGGATCACAACGCCCGACCAGGCTATGGCCTGGGGCGTTGCGTTTGGCCTCGACAACGAGATCGAGATCGTCCTGTCGCGTTCCCTGGCCGAGGCGGAAGAACCGACCGAGTTGGACGCCGACGGCAAGATCCAGCTCCGGCCGGAACGGGTCGTCGGCTGGCAACCCAGCTGGTACTCGACCGGATCCTTCATGTCGGGTCACTCGGGCGGGTCGGGCCACTCGATGTCGATTTCGGGCGGCCTCTTCTCCGCGGCGGCCATCCCCGACTTCTCCTCGATCGTATCCGTAATCGGATCGATCAACCACCCAACTCTGCCGATGACGAGCAGCAGCAGCTCGAGCAGTAGCAGCAGCTTCTCGAGCGGCGGCTTCGGTGGCGGCGGCGGAGGTGGCGGCGGAGGCGCCGGAGGCGGCTTCTAGACCCGCCCGCCTCTCGCCTTTTCGCTCGGGCTCCAACGAGCATGGCCTTCGGTCGGCTACACTCGGCACATGGGTGCAGTTGACACGATGGAGACATTCTTCGATCTGCTGAATGCTGGCGATCGCGAGGGCGCCGTCGCGCTCATGGACGAGCGCGCTGAGCTGCGCGTCCACATCGCCGGCAACGCCCGCACGCTGAAGGGCCTGCGCGAAGTGGGCGGCTGGTTCCTGCGCGCCGAGCCCGGGTTCCGCATGATCCCGGGCGATGTGCGCGATATGGGCAGCACCTACCAGGCAAACCTTCTGGTTGTGAGGCCAGGCGCCCCGACCCAGCAGCTCGACGCCAGCTTCCGCGTCGAGGCCGGCAAGATCACCGCTATCAACCTGACGCCCCGCTAGCCCGCATCACGCGGCGCGTGGCCTCGATCTACGGGCCTGAGGAGGGCGGCAGCGTCAGCAGGTTCGGTGGCGGGATGTACATCACCTGGCCCGCCTGGATCAAGGTGAAGTCCTTGATCTGCGGATTGGCGAGCTCCAGCTCCCAGAGCTGCAGATTGAACTTCTGGGCGATCTTCAGGGTGAAGTCTCCGGGCAGGACGCGATAGGCGAAGAAGCCGTCGGGCAGCGTAGGGGCGGCCGTCGGCGTGGGTGAACCCTGCGGCGTCGGCGACTCGACGGGACCGCTGGCACTCGGTGCCTGGGTCCCCCCGCCACCGCCTCCGGCGAGGCCCCCGCTCTTGGGACTGGTGAGGATTGGGAAGAGGATCAGAGCGACCATTATCAAGGCGATCCCGACGGCCGCCACCAGGAGCGGCTCATTGGCGCGACGCTCATCACGACTCCGCAGCCTCGGGAAGTTCTCCAGGCGCGGCGGGTTCTCCCAGCCGGGATGGCTCGGCCCTCGCCGTGCCATGGCTACGGCCGGGGCCCCGAGTGACGACGGCGGAGGCGGGGCCGGAGGAACGTGGGACCGCCTGTTTTCGGTGTCGTACGCCCACAGCGTTGCGCCGGCCTCGACGGCCCGTCGATCCGCGGGCGACACCAGATCGCCCGCCGGTCTCATGCGCGAGTTCAGGAACGCGGGGGCGGTCTCATCTTCGGCACCGACGGCGGCCATCGTACCGGCGGCCATCGTACCGGCGGCCATAACGACACCGGCAGGCGTGGAGTCGGTATTGGCTTTCACGGCCGCAGCTTCCTGGCGGGCCCAATCCAGGAAGACGGGGCATCCCGCAAAATCGCCCGAGAGGCAGTAGCGCTCCTGGTGCGGGAACGCCCGTGGCTCCGGTTCGGCCGCGGCGAAACAGCGGTGGCGGTAGTCCGGGCTGGACGATCGGTGGTCCCTGTCGTCCCCGAATGCCACGAAGGGGCAGGCGCTTGGACCGCTGTCGAACTGTGTAGTCGGCTCGTCAATCACGGTTCGAATGATACCCGGGTGCACCAGTGTTGTGGCAAACCGGCGCCGGGCTACGCCCCGGCCTGGGTGAGCGCCGACTGCAGCGACTGGATGTATCCCTCGCTGGTGTAGGTCGCGCCCGAGATCGTGTCGATCTGGGCACTCTGGGCCTGCAGGGCCTCGCTTCGAAGCTGCGGCGCGGCGTAGCTGCTCACCTGGCCGGAGTGCCCGCCACGCGGCAGCTGGATCGCCTGGATGTCGGTGATCGCTCCGTTCTGGATGGTCAACTGAACCTGCACCGTACCGTACCCGACGTCTACGGCACTCCCCGTCACCTGTCCGGAGAAGCTGCCCTTCACTGTGGAGACGGCTGCGCCGCCACCTCCGCCACCGTTGGCGCCGCCACCTCCGCTGGCGGCCAGCCCGGCCACGTGCGGCGTCTTGAAGCTGAGGAACAGGACCAGTGCGGCGACGGTCAGCAGTGTCGCCACGATCGGTCGCTTCGTCATCGTCGTAATCTCCTGCGCCTAGAAGGCGAACCGCTCGTAGTGGATCTGCTTGTCGGGAATGCGCAGACGCCGCAGGGTGCTCAACACCCTGGACATCATTCCGGCCGGTCCGCAAACGAAGATGTCGCGGTCGTTGATGTCGGGCACGAGCCGCCTCATGCCGCGAGGGTCGAGCGGATCGACCGGCATCTCGGCCGAACCCCGGCGGCCCACCAGGTAGTGGACCGTGGCTCCGCGCAGGCTGGCCAGCTCGTCGATCTCGCGCTTGAAGACAACATCCTCGGGTCCGCTGGCCCGATAGATCAGCGTGAGGTTGCCGCGTGCTGCGGGCAGCTCCTCGAGCAGCGCTCGCAGCGGCGTGATGCCGATGCCGCCGGCAACCAGCAGAACCCTGGCCCGGGTGCGGGCCGCCCCGGTGAGAGCCCCGTAGGGGCCTTCAACGAAGACCGGCGTGCCGACCGGCATGCTCTGAAGCGTATGGGTATAGTCGCCCAGTTCCTTGATCGTGAAGCGCAGGAACCTGCCGTTGGGGGCCGCCGAGAGCGAGAACGGATGCGCCCTGTACCAACCGCCGGCCGTAAGGAAGCGAAGCCGGAACCACTGGCCGGCCCGGACCGGCAGCTGCTCGAGTTCGCGGCCGGTGAGGTAGATCGAGGCCACTCCCGGCACTTCCTCGACGACGTTGGCGACGCGGAACCGGTGCCGCCAGCTGATGTTGATCGGCTGCCCGAAGCGGAAGACCGCCAGCGTGCCGAACGCCACCAGGTACAGGGCGATCCAGTAGATCCGGGCGATCGGATCAGTGGTGAAGTCCACGCCGACGAAGAGCTGGTGCAGGAAACCGAGGGCGATGGCCAGATAGGTGAAGAGGTGGATGGCGTACCAGGTCTCGTACGAGGCGCGGCGCCGGACGGCTCGAACGGAGCTGATGCCCACGCCCATGAACAGCACGATAGCGACCGCCGACCAGAGCACGAACGGGTACGTTCCGAGCAACGTGAGGAATTCATCGACGGGCGACGCCCCGAGGCCCATGGCGTAGCCGACCGTCGTCAGCACACCGTGGCCGACGAGCAGCCAGATTGCCCCGAACCCGACCCAACGGTGAGCATCCGTGATCTTGTCCTGGCCGAAGACCTGATCCAGCCACGGGCTTCGCGACATCAGGATCAGCTGAATGAGGACGAGGTAGGTTCCGAACAGGGCGCTGATCTCGCCGGCGGCCGTGAAGACGCCGGCAGTCGTGGCGAGTAGGGCCGGGCCGCCGTGGCGGATCCACATTGCCAGGATCAGTAAAGCGTTGCCGCCCAGGATCGCGTAAACATCGTTCGCGGTGACCGGCCAGATTCGCGGCACGGGCACGCGGCGGTTCTTGCGGGCCGGCGCCGCCGCAAGAGCTCTGCTCTGGGTCGTGTACGTGCTGTTCATCGAGTGGTCGAGGCTCCCTGGTCTGGCTGCTCGAGGCGGACGGCGTCCCACGAGGCTACGGTATCGGTCGCCCTCTCCTTCGTATAAGGCGACCCGTCACTGATGAATAATCAGGTCGTTAGCTGGAGACAGGCTGAAAACTCTGTGGCGGAGGCGTGTAGCTAACATGGAGGCCTCGTGGAGGGGAAGGCGCTCCCGGTCACGCTCTCGAGACCCGTCGGAGCGTGACTTCGCTCACCTTGCGTTCGCGTCGGGCGGTTCGGCTCGGTCGCCGAGCCACGAGGGTGCCGGCATTGACAGCCGGCCCGGCCCCTCCAACACTTGCATTCGGCCGAGGCCCAGCGAAGCTGCCTGCTTGCCCCCTTGCCTCGCCTGAGGTCCCGCGCGCCGGGAGGAGACCAATGACTCGACTGACCGGCTGGCTGAAGCCCGCCACAACTGTCTATGCGCATTGCGACGTGCCGTGCGGCGTCTACGACCCACACCAGGCCGAACTGGCCGCGCGAACAGTCGCTCGCATGGTCGAACTGATCGGCCAGATCCCCGCGGCGAGCACCGAGCTGGCGGACCGCCAGAAGTTCGTTCGCTGCGTGGCGATCAAGGAGCAGCACGCCGAGATCGTGAAGCACGAGATCCAGGTCATCTGGAGCGACTACTTCAAGCCCGAGCACGTCGAGCGCTACCCCGACCTGCACGACCGAACCTGGAAGATTCTCAAGCTGGCGTCGAAGAACAAGCAGAACATCGACGCCGCTGCCGCCGCCGAGCTCGAGGTCGCGGTCAAGGAGTTCGCCGACATCTTCTGGTCGACCAAGAAGTAGGCGACAGATTCGGTTGACCGTAACGCCGGAGGAAAGTCCTCCGGCGTTCCCATTTGCGGTACCAGCGCACCTCGTCGAAATGTGGCGCCGGGCTCGGCGCGGCACGTGGCGCGTCGCAGTCGCGGAGGAAAGCATGGCCCCCGCCCTCGACCCCGGCGACTGGCTCTTCCTGGACCCAACCTCCAGCCGCTGGCCGCGCCGCGGCAGCATCGTCGTCTTCCGCGAACCCGACTCGGGCGTCCTGGCAATCAAGCGTATGGCGGCCCGACCCGGCGATCGCGTGCGGATCTCCGCCGGGATCCTCCACCTGGCCCCGGACGAGGCCTGGCTCCTCGGCGACAACCTGACCGTGTCCATTGATTCGCGCAGCTACGGCCCGGTGACGCTGGAGGCGCTGGTTGGCCGTGCGTGGTTCCGCTACGCGCCGGTCCGCCGCATCGGCCAGATCCGGACCTGAAGCCGCGACGTCGCCGCAATCCGGCCCTGAGTCCTAGCCCAGGCCGTCGTACCGAGCGCCCGATCAGGACCGCGGCCGCCGGGGCCCGAGGCGACTGCGCCCGAAGCGGCCGGGACGCCCGGGACCGTCGAGGACTAGACCCGGCCGATAAGCTCCCGCGCCGCCAGCTCGACCATGGTGTGGTCGCGGGGCAGGAGGTCCTGGAGCATGACCCGTTCGACGCCGGCGGCCGCGAACCGCGCCACCATGGCCCTGGCCTGATCGGGCGTGCCCATGATCCAGCGCGGCCGCCGCGCCTCGAGCCAGCCCTTGGCATCGGTCTTGTCGGCCCCTACCATCGCTATCTGATCGCGGACCCGCCGATCCACCTCTGCCTGGTCGGCTCCGACCAGGACCCCTGCCATCACCGACCGGTGCACCGTACCCGGATCGCGGCCGATGGCGCGGCACTCGACATCGAGCCGGGCGAAGGCCTCGGCGCATTCGTCCGGGCCGGCGCTCGACATGTTGTACTCGTCGGCGTAGCGGGCAGCCAGCCGCAGCGACCGTGGGCTGCCTTCGCCGCCAACGATGATCGGCGGATGCGGCCGCTGGATCGGCTTGGGATAGAACGCAGCCGACGCCACGTGAACCTGCTTGCCCTCGAACGACCAGCCGTCCGGTTCCTCCCAGAGCCCGTGGAGGATGGCCAGTTCGTCTTCCATCAGGTCGGCGCGTTGTCTGATCTCCGGGAAGTCGAGACCGAGCTGGCTATGTTCGGCGTCGTTCCAACCGGCCCCGACCCCCACTTCGACCCGACCGCCGCTCATCTCGTCGACCGTGGTCACTACCTTGGCAAACGCGCCGGGGTGGCGGAAGGTGACCGGCGAGACCAACGCACCGATGCGGATGGTGGTCGTCTCGCGAGCGATTCCGGCCAGAACCGTCCAGGCATCCGTGGTGGGCAGGTCGCCCGGTCCGGGGAAGCTGAGGTAGTGGTCCGACCTGAAGAACGCCTCGAATCCGAGCCGCTCGGCCAGTCGCGCCAGGTCGAGTTGTTCGACGTAAGAGAGTCCCTGCTGGGGTTCGGTCATCAGCGCGAAACGCATCGTTCTCCTCCGATTCGAGGTCGGGCTCGTAGCTGCTTGGCGCCTAGTTTGGACGGTCGACCGGACTCCCGCCAACCATACGTATTTGTGATGCAAGAATTGGCCGACACGGGTAGACTTCGCGCGTTCCGTCGGATAGGGGCCGACGGGCCCCATCTGACACTTCTTGGGACATCTGTAACTCGAATTCATCTAGGCGGGCCGGCTCCCCCTCACCGGCCCGCCCTCTTTTTGCCCGCCCGGGGCGAGCCTGCGGGCGCCGCCGCGATTCGATCCGGCCCGCTCTACGCCGGCCGAGATCGGCGTCGAACGACGTTGCCCGCCCGAGCGGCATACTGGTTCCATGATCGAGAGACTCAGCCCGCCCAATCCCCCGCTGACCGACGGCGTCGTGGCCTTGCGGCCGTTCCGCGCCGATGACGCCCCGGCCATCACGGCTGCCTGCCAGGACCCCGACACGCAGCGCTGGATTCCGCTGATCCCGGTTCCGTACACGGAAGCGGATGCGCGCCGGTACGTGCTGATGACGCTACAGGCCTGGCACGACGGCGGGTCGGCCGAATTCGCGATCGTCGAGCCGGGCAGCGATCGACTTATCGGCTCGATCGGTGTTCATCTCGGGCCCAACCCGCGCCGCCACGCGATCGGCTACTGGGTTGCGCCGGAAGCGCGCGGACACGGCTACGCGACACGTGCCGTTCGCCTGGCCACTCGCTGGGGTTTCGAGCAGCTCCACATCGAGCGGCTCGCGCTATGGACGCTCCCCGGGAACGTGGCTTCGCAAGTGGTCGCGGAACGTGCCGGGTTCCGTTTCGAGGCCCTGGCCCGAAACTGGGAGGAGGACCGCGACGACCGGCCGATCGACGCGATCATGTACGCGATGACGCCGGAGGATCTGGCCGACGCGGTGGCCGCCGAAACCGCGCCGCCGGCCGTGCCGCTCGCCGGAGTTCCCCGCGAGCTATGGGCCGCCGGCACACGCGCGGCTCCGTTCGTCGAGATCGCCGCGATCGCCGACCTGGCGCCCGGTCAGATGCGACGAGTGACGCGCGCGGACTTGGACCTGCTCGTGGCCTGGACCGAAGACGGCATCGTGGTCACCGACGACCGCTGCCCGCACATGTCGGCGCCACTCAGCATCGGGGATTTGGCGGGGTGCGTCGTTTCGTGCCCGCTGCATGAGGGCCGCTTCGACCTGTGCAGGGGCGAGACCGTCCAGATGCCCACGACCGGCGGCCTCGACGCGGACGGCGTCTACCACGCCTCGTGGTCACCGTCGGGTGCCGCGCCGAAGCCGGAGCCGGCCTCCAAGAAGCTCGAGGCGCGGCGGCTGACACGAGTCAATCGGCTCCGCTACTACCCCGCCCGGATCCGCGACGGCCGGCTCGAGGCGCAACTGCCGATCCTCCCGGAATAGCCGGCGCCGCCGAGCGCGGGCCGCTACCTGAGTCCGGCTGCGCGGGGGGCTTTCTCTCCGACCGTACGCGCGGCGGCCTTGTCTTCCTTGGCGGCTTCGGCGGCGCGTCGTGACGAGCCGGCCGTGAGCATCCGGCACGCCTCGGCCATGTCGTCGGTGCACCGCATCAGATCCACGTCGGTCAGGTCGATGGCGCCGCGAGCGACGGCCTTGCTGCGCAGCCAGTCGAGCAGCCCGCTCCAGTATTCGGTCCCGATCAGGACCACCGGGAAGTGGCGGATCTTGCCCGTCTGGATGAGCGTGAGCGACTCGAACAGTTCGTCGAGCGTGCCGAAGCCGCCGGGGAAGATGGCGAAGCCGTCGGCGTACTTTACGAACATGACCTTGCGGGCGAAGAAGTANNCCGCGATTGGCGGCCTCCATGATGCCGGGGCCGCCGCCGGTGATCACCGCGAAGCCCTCTTTGGCGAGCAGCCCGGCCAACTCCTGGGCCTTGGCGTAGTAAAGATCGCCCTCGTGGATTCGGGCCGAACCGAAGATCGTGACCGCCTTGCCGACGGCGGCCAGGGCGTCGAACCCCTCAACGAATTCGGAGAGGATGCGCAGCGAGCGCCACGGGTCCGAATCGAGGAATGCCGGCCGGTGTTGCTGCGGTGACAGCAGACGCTCATCCTCGGTCCGGGCATGGACCGTGAGCATCTCCGTGGCCTTGGGCCGGTAGGTGACGCGACCGCTGCGCCGCCGGTCGTGGGTTCCGTTGTGATTGTGGTTGTGGTCGCCGGCGCCGATGCCGTTCGCGGCCGAGCCGGCGGGCATCTGCGGTTTGACGTCCGCGGACTGATCCTTCTTCGGCGTCCCGGCGCCGTCGCGGTTCTTCTTTGGTTGAGAGCGGGGCATTCGTTTCTCCTGATCGTATGCACAGAGAATGCCACGACGGACCGCAATTGTTCGCGCGACAAGGTAGGGATCGGTTGGGGAACGAAACTGAACACCGTTGTCGGGGAGCGTCCGTCACTCCCCGACATTGGCTTGACCGACGAAGAGGCTCCTCTACCCGGTTATCTCAACGCGATCCGAGAAGAGAGCGGTGACCAGGAGACAGCCGACCAGCCACAGCGCCACCAGGACGAGAGCCTGGTCTGCGGGCAGCGAGACGGTTGCCGCCCCACCGCCAAAACCGCTTCCGGATCCAGTCGCCAGAGAGGCGTTGGCCACGCTGAACGGCATGTACTTGACGATGTCGGGCAGGAAGATGCTGGCGAAGCTTTCCCCAAAGTAGAAGGCGATGCCGGCGCCGATGCCGGCCAGCTGGCTGCGAGCCAAAGTGGCAATGGTGAACCCAAGAGCTGCCTCCTCAGCCACCGCTAACCAACCCTTGAGGAGCCGCTCCGGCAGATGGCCGAGTGTCGAGGTATCGCCCAGGCCGCTCGTCGAAACGCCGGCCAGGTGGGCCCCAACGATGGCTGCGACGATCGCAATCCCGAAGGCGACGACCAAGCCGATACCGATCATCAGCGAGATCGACGCGAACGACACGAGCATGTAGCGAACACGGCTCTCACCGCGAGCCACGGCCGATTTGAGCGTTCCCCAGCTCCACTCGGAGCCCGCAATCGCCGCGCCGTAGATCATCGCGAAGAGCCCGCCGAGGCCGGTGATGAAGGTGAGCATCCGGTCGTACGCGCCCGGGAATGTGACCAGTTCCTTGGCCGCCGTTCCGCGTGCGCTCCCACCAGTGCCGCCCATGTTGCTGTTGGCCGTGGCTCCGACCGCGACGACGATCAGCACCAGCAATCCAACCAGCAGCCCGAATGTCACCCACGTCGCCGGCCGACGGATCAGCTTTCGAACTCCCGAGAAGAAGAGTCTCATGCCGCGGTCCCCTTTCCGGCGGGGGTGCCGCCATCTTGCCCATCGATTGGTCCGGCCAGGCCGACGAACGTTCCTTCGCCATTGGGCGACCCATTGCCGCCCGTAAGATCCAGGAAGAGCATCTCAAGGTCGGCACCCGACTCAAGGCCGGAGGCGAATATGCCCGCGCCAGCCAGCGTCTGGTTGACGTCCTCTGCCCGATCGGCAGCTAGATGAACCGACAGCCAGCCTTCGTCGCGGTCCGTTTCCGCCAGCAGCTCTGCCTTGGCGAGCGGAGCCAGAGTCTTGATCGCGGCGTCGACCAGGTTGGGCCGAACGCGAACCTTGACCACTCCCTCCATTGAAAGCAGTTCCTTGAGCGGACCTTCTCGGACGAGCTTGCCGGCCGCGATGATGCCCACTACGTCTGCCATGACCTGAACCTCGGCCAGCAAATGGCTCGAGATGAAGACCGTCTTGCCCAAGCTCGCCAGCGTCTTGAGCGTGTCGCGCATCGCGACGATGCCGGCCGGATCGAGGCCGTTGGCGGGCTCGTCGAGCAGCAACAACTTGGGATCACTCAGCAATGCGCTGGCGATCCCGAGCCGCTGCTTCATGCCCATCGAGTAACCCTGGACCTTGTCGTTGGCGCGATCGCCCAGCCCCATGAGATCGAGTAATTCGTCGATTCGCCTGGCCGGGACCGGCGCGCCGGACGCAGCCAGCTCACGAAGATTGGCTCGGCCCGAAAGGAACGGGTAGAACGTCGGCGATTCGACCAGCGCCCCGACTTCAAACAAGCGGCGCCTGTCGCCACGCTTGAACGGCTTGCCGAGGAGCTCGACCGTTCCGCCGTCGGAATGGATGAGGCCGGTCAGGACTCGCATCGTCGTGGTCTTGCCGGCGCCGTTTGGCCCAAGGAAGCCGTACACCACACCCGTCGGGACGGACAGGTCGAGACCGTTCAGAGCGCGCCGCGAGCCGTAGTTCTTGCGCAGGCCACGCGTCGCCAGGGCGAGACCGTCGCTGCCGCTCACGCGCGCCCTTCGCCGGCGCCGGGCTCCGCGCTCGGGCGTGACATTTCGGAATTCACCTGAGTTCCTCCTTCGGTCGAAACCGATGATTGGATTGCGGCCGAGAGACGCTCGGCCATGATTTGGAGAAGACGGTCGAAGTCGGCCAGCTCTTGGGCGGTCAGGAGCCCGAGCACTCGTCGCATGGCCTGCTGCCGGGTGCCCTGAATCTGGTCCAGCAGGCGGGCGCCCTCCTCGCTGAGCTTGCAGTCGACAACGCGACGGTCGTCGGCTCGGTGGCTTCGCACGACAAGGCCACGGCGCTCAACTCGATCGATCAACTCGGAGGCCGTGGCGTCGGTCACGCTCAACTTGTCCGCGAGCTGGCCAATCGAAACTGGCCCTGACTGGCCAAGGACGAACAGGAGCCGCAGCTGTCCGAATGTCATGTCGTGATGGGCCCACTCCGGCGGGGGCTTCGGCAGCAGCTCGAATAGCGCCTGAGAATGCCGCTCGACCTCGTCCAACGTTATGGCATGTCCAGATAGTTCGGGCATACCCTGATCTTATGGCACCTTCCTAAGGAAATCCTGAAAGCGCCACCGAATTCTCGACGGGTTTCCATCGACGCGCGCCTACTTTGCGGCGCCGGCCAGCCAGCTCTTCCACGTCGCTTCGGCCGGCCCGGCGGTGAAGGCGTTGCCGAGCCGGACGAGCGGCAGCTTGAGGAGTCCGTTGTCGGCGAGCAGCCGTTCGGCGATCTCGTCGTCGCCCAGCCGCATGTACGCCAGGCCGAGCTCCTTGTAGCGGCGGCCGTCGGTGTCGAGCACGGCCGATGCGCCCAATCGCTCCACGAACCGACGCAACTCACCCGCCGCGATCGGCTTGCGGCGCAGGTCGACGAAGGTGACGCCGACGCGGCGCTCCTTGAAGAACCGCTGGGCCGCTTGTGTCGGGCGCGAGTCCACCAGGCCGAACATCTGAACGGTGACCACGGGCGGAGTTGGCATACGGTCAGGTTAGCGTGGCCCGCCCACGTCCGCGCGGGGCCGCCCGCGGCTCGCGCGTGGCCCGTTCAACGCCACTCCACGTCCGGCCCGGCGCCGGGTACCATCAACGCAGGAGGTGCGCATTGATCTGGTTCACCGTCGAGTTGAGTGACAAGCCCGGGTCACTGGCCCGGATGGCGGCCGCCCTGGGCGAACGCGGCATCAATATCGGCGCGATCGTGGGCATCGCCGAGGATACGGACGGGGCCCTGATGCTCGCCACGAGCGACGCGCAGGGAACGCGAGATGCGTTCAAGGCCCTCGGACTCGGCTTCGAAGAGCACGACCCTGACGCGGGCCTCGACATCACCGACCACCCCCGCGTGGCCCAGGGCCTGGCCGACCACGGCATGGGCGTCGGCTGAGATGGCCGGCCACGCCGAGACCGCTCCGACCGTCGCCGTAAGGCTCGACTACGTCGACGCGCCCGGCGCCATCCCCGAGATCGTGGCTCACGTGGCGGCCGCCGGCGGCACGCTGCGAACCCTGAGCACGGTTCGGCGCTGGCGCGATGACTCGGCCGGCCCAATGGTCGAGGTCGAAGTCGAAGTCGAAGGCCTATCCGAGAGCCGGGTCACCGGCATCCTCGGCGATCTACCGTCGATCCGCGGCTGCCGCATGACGCAGGCCCTCGACAAGATATTCGGCAAGCGGCTCATCGTCATCGGCGGTGGGGCGCAGATCGCGCAGGCCGTGCTGGGCGCCGTCAGCGAGGCCGACCGCCACAACCTCCGTGGCGAGAAGATCAGCGTCGACACGATTCCCCTCGTCGGTGAGGAGAACCTGGCCGCGGCCGTCCGGGCGGTGGCCGACCTGGACCGGGCTCGAGCGCTGCTGCTCGCCGGCTCGATCATGGGCGGCGACATAACCAGGGCCGTGCAGGAGCTTCAAGCCGTGGGCATCCCGGTGATCTCACTGAACATGGTCGGCAGCGTGGTCGACGTCGCGGACCTCGTCGTCACCGATCCGGTACAGGCCGGCACGATGGCGGTCATGGGCATCGCCGACACGGCCACGTTCGACTTCGCGCGGCAGAAGGGCCGGCGCTACTAGCCCGGATGCGCGAGCCGGCAGCAACGGAGCTGCAATTCGAGGTCGACGGCGAGATGGACTTCGCGGTCGTGGAGTCGTTCATCTGCAGATTGATCCCAGCACGGCGCTAGTCGCGGAGACAGAAATGCGCATCGCCACTTGGAACGTCAACTCGCTCAAGGCCCGCATGGAACGGGTCGAAGAGTGGCTGGCGGAGAAGAAACCCGACGTTCTGATGATGCAGGAAACCAAGCTCTCCGACGAAGCGGCCCCGACCATGCCCTTCAGCATGGCCGGCTACGACCTGGTGCACCACGGGGAGGGCCGCTGGAACGGCGTGGCGATAGCCAGCCGCGTGGGTGTCGAGGGAATCGTCACGAACTTCGGCGACGGGCCGGTGCGGCGCTCACCGGGCGCAGACGCGATCGCCGAGGCTCTCGAGGCGGAGGCGTCCGAGGCATCGGCGGATGAGGCGCGCATGGTCTCGGCCGTCTGCGGCGGCGTCCGCGTCGTCAGCATTTACGCCCCCAACGGCCGGGCCCTCGACACGCCCTTCTACCGCGCCAAGCTGGCCTGGTTCGATCGTCTTGCTCGCTGGCTGCGCGAGGACTGCGACCCGGGCCGGGCGATCGTCATCGGCGGCGACTACAACGTTGCGCCCGAAGATGCCGACGTGTACGACATGGCCGATTTCGTCGGCGCCACTCACGTCTCCGAACCCGAACGCGCGGCCCTGGCCACGATGCGGGATTGGGGCCTCGTCGATGCCTACCGGCTCCACCACCCCGAGCCGGGCAAGTTCTCGTGGTGGGACTACCGGGCCGGCAACTTCCACAAAGGCCTGGGCATGCGGATCGACCACCTGTACGTCACGCGGTACGTGGCGGAGCGCTGCACCGCCGCCGAGATCGACCGGGACGCCCGAAAGGGCAAGCTGCCCTCGGACCACGCCCCGCTCTACATCGACCTGACGGACTGAACCGCCGGATCGCGGCTCAGCCGGCCGGTGTCGGCGTGGGGGTCGGCGCAGGAGCCGGTGTCGGCGTCGAGACCGGCGTCGGGGTCGCCTTGGTCAACTGGCCGGGGAACGGGATGTTGAGGACCGTCCCCACCTTGACGAGGCTGGGTTTGGTCACCTGCGGGTTGGCCTGCTGCAGCTCCCACAGCTGCAACTTGTACTTCTTCGCGATGCCGGAGAAGGTGTCGCCCTTCTTCACGGTGTAGTGGGTCGCGTAGAAGATGCTGGGCCCAGGAGCACCGGTGGTGACGGTGGCCGACGGGTTGGAGCTTCCCGAAGCATTCGGATCGAGTGAGCTGGTTGCGGTGGCCGTGGGTGAACTCGTCGGGGCCGCGATGCCGCCGCCGCGACCGCCTAATAGCGTGGGGATGACCACCAGCAGGACCACGACAAGGGTCACGCCCGTCGCCGCCGCGGCCAGAGGCCAGATGGCTCGGTGACTCTCGCGACCACGCAGTTCGGGATAGTCGTACTGGGTCAGCGGCCTCTCCCAGTCGGGGTGGCTGGGGCCGCGACGCGGCGCCATGGCCGGTGTCCAGGGTTCGGACGCGCCCCTCGGCGAGCCCGATCGGAGCCTTGCCTGCGGCCGCGCCGGCGGACGCGGCAGCCTGCTGCCGGAGCCGGATCCTGAATCCATGGGTGTCTTGTAGTCAACCCGGTCTTCGGCCGGAGAGCCCCTCAGCACTCGCTCGTCGTCTTCGTCTTGAAACATCGCTCATCCTCGTTTGGATGCGCCGCCGCAGGGTCCCGAGCCCATTCGACGCATGTAAGTCGTGCTGCCAGAGGAGTATCCCAGGCACACGGCCGATCCGCTCGTAGGGTGGAAAGGTGGGATATGAGAGTATCAGGATGCCACGCTGAGCGTCCGAAAGCACGCCGGCGCCCGTCGTCCGGACGCTCGACCGCGACTGCCGGAATGGGAACCGTCGCGCACAGCGCACAACGAACCGGGCGGGATGGCAGTATGCACGTATGGAAATCCACTTCCTCGGCGCTGCCAATACCGTTACCGGTTCACAGTTCCTGCTCGTCACCGAGCGGGCCAGGGTGCTGATCGACTGCGGGATGTTCCAGGGTGGGCCGCACGAAGAGATGCGCAACCGGGTGCCGCTCGCATACGACCCGGCGTCGCTTGACGCCATCATCCTGACCCACGCCCATCTGGACCACTGCGGCCTGATCCCGCACATCGTTGCGGAGGGCTTCAACGGCCCCATATACGCCACCCGCGGCACGATCGAGCTCGCCTCGCTGGTCCTGCGCGACTCGGGCAAGCTGCAAGAGGAATTCGCCAAGCGCCATCGCCACTGGGCCATGAAGCACCCCGATAAGGCCGCGAGTGAGGACCGGCGCGACGAAGCCGAGTTGCTGTCCCAGGAGCAGATCGCCGCTCAAGGGGAGGCCGCTTCGGCCGGATCCGCCGCCTCGGTCGGGACGGCCGCCGCCACGACCGCAGGGCACGTCGGCGACGTTACGTCCGACGGCCACGTGATCGCCTCAGGCATCGATGAACTGGCCCTCAAGGACGAGCAAGGCCTCGGCCCACGAATGGGCTACCAAAGCATGGTCGCCGCGGCCCCAGTCCCCGCTGCCGGCGCCGGTGCGGCCGCCCCGACCCTCGACCTGGGAGATCCGGTCTACGACCTGGCCCAGGCCGAGACCTCGCTGACGCACTTTCGGGCAACCGACTACGACAAGCCGCTCGACGTCGCTCCCGGCATCACCGCCGTCTTCCACGACGCCGGCCACATCCTCGGCTCGTCGATCGTGGAGCTGCGAGTTGCGGCACAGAAGAATGTCCCCGCTCGAACGCTGATCTTCTCGGGCGACCTCGGCCGGACCGGCGCCCCGATCCTGCGCGACCCCACCATCATCTCCTCGGCCGACTACGTTCTGGTCGAGTCCACCTACGGCGGCCGCACGCACGAGCCGGAGGAAGAGTCGTTGTCCGCGCTGGCGCAGGCCGTCAACGACATCGTCGCCCAGCAGGGCGTTCTGCTCATTCCGTCGTTCGCGATCGGGCGCACGCAGGAAGTGGTCTGGGCCCTCGAGCACCTGCTCGACGCCGGCCGGATCCCGAAGATCAAGCTCTACCTCGACTCGCCGATGGCGTCGAAGGCTTCGACGATCTATCGCGAGCACACCGATTACTACGACGCCGAAACACTCCAGTTGCTGAGCCACGGCGAAGGCCCGATCGACTTCCCGGGCCAGCAGGAAACGCCTGCAGGCGCACAATCGGAGGCCATCGAGAGGTCCAAGCGTCCGTACGTGCTCGTCGCCTCGAACGGCATGCTGACCGGCGGACGCGTCCTGAACCATCTCCGTACCCTGATCGGCGACCCGAAGGCGATGATCCTGTTCGTCGGATATCAAGGTGAACAGACGCTCGGAGCCCGACTTCAGGCCGGCATCAAGACAGCCCGCGTAGACGGCCAGGAATACCAGGTCCGCTGCGCCGTGCGGTCGATCACGGGTTTCTCGGCCCACGCCGACGAACCCGGGCTGCTCTCCTGGCTGGGCAACTTCATCGCAGGTCGCAAGGCCGGCGATCCGGGAGTGCCGCGACGCGTCTTCATCGTCCACGGCGATCCCGATGCCCAGGCGATTCTCGAGCCCAAGGTCGAAGCCCTGGGTCTGCCGACAATGGCCCCGCACTGGCACCAGACCGTCGTCCTGGACTGAGCGGTTCGGCGCGCCGACTTCTCGCGCAAGAACCGGCGAATAGGGCCCATCGGGCCTAGGACGCGGCGTGCCCGGCGCGGAAGATCACGTCCAACAGCCGGATGTCCTGGTTCTTGGCTTCGGCATCACCGAGTCGCCTGAGGGGCCGTCTCAGACGCGTTCCGCCACCACGTCTACAGAGGGGTCAGATGCACACGAAGTTCGAGTCACGGAGCCTATGTCGGGGTCCCCGTCGCAGACTGACTTCTGGAGCGCCATCCACCGAAGCTGCTACTTCGCCGCGGCTCCCGTGCTGCCCGGCGCGTGGAGCGGCACGCCGGCCTTGCAGGCCGGACACGTGTCGGGGCCGGGTTCGTAGGTCGGCAGCTGGAGTTGCCACAGCGCCTTGAGCGGGTAGCTCCGTCCGGTGGCAGGCGACTCTAGCGCGGCCAGCCCGCCGGAACGATCCGCCATGACGGCACAACCGACGATCTCCCCGCCGAACGACTCCACGGCCGGCAGCATCGCCAGCAGCGAGCCGCCCGTGGTCAGGATGTCGTCGACCAGCAGCACACGTTCGCCCGGGGCGATGCGGAAGCCGCGCCGGAACTCGCGCCGCGTCGTGCCGTCGGCGTCCTTGACCTCCTCGGCGAAGATGCTCCGGAGGCCGAGCTGTCGGGCCGTCTCGAACGCCAGGACGACACCGCCGGTCGTCGGGCCCGCGACCAGGTCCACCATCGGCGAGCCATCCGGGTTGCGGTACTGCGCCGCCCAGAAGCCGCACAGCTCGCTCGTGGCGGCCGTGTCCTGCAGGACGAGGAACTTCTCCAGGTAGCGCTCGGAGTGGCGGCCACTCTTGAGCAGGAAGTGGCCTTCCTTGAGCGCACCCGACTCCCGGAAGAGCTGCTCGGTGCGCGTCGCGATGGCGCGGGCGGCGGCCAGCTGGACTTCGGATCGAATGGTCGTCATGCGAGCCTCCGGTTGGCACGGGCGTGGGCAGTCGAGGCCGCGGCGGACCTGGCGGGCGGTGTCACGGGCGGTACTCGGCGCCCTTCGCCGAAGCCGGCCCGGTGCGCTGGGGCAGCGCGGTACCGATGAGCGGCCGGTACGAGTCGAGGCCGCGACGCAGGCATTCGGCCCGCAGCTCGTCGCCGAGCCGCACCGGCAGCTCCGGGTCGGCGAATATGGCGGTTCCGACCTGAACGGCGACGGCGCCGCAAGCCAGGAAGTCCAGGACGTCGTCCAGGTTCGTGACGCCGCCGATGGCGACGATCGGGATCGAGACGACCTGCGCCACTTCATAGACGATCCGCAACGCCACGGGCTTGACCGCGGGACCTGAGAGCCCGCCGTAGGTGTTGCCGAGGAACGCCCGCGTCCGATCCGGCGAGACGGCCAGCCCCGACAGCGTGTTGATGGCGGTGATGGCGTCGGCGCCGGCTTCCTCGATCGCTTTGGCGATGGGCCGGACGTCGGCCACGTTGGGCGACAGTTTGACCAGCAGCGGCAGCTCCGTGGCTCGCCGGACCGCGGCCGTGACGGCCCGCGCCGCGTCGCGGTCGATCGCGAACTGCAGCCCGCCCTTGCCGACGTTGGGGCAGCTGATGTTCAGCTCGATGCCGGCCACTCCGGGCACGCCGTCCAGCCGGCGGGCGACCTCCACGTAGTCCTCGATAGATTCGCCGGCGACGTTGACGATGACCGGCACCTTCCAGCCCTGCCAGATCGGGCCGTACTTCTCGATGACCGCGTCCACGCCCGGGTTCTGGAGTCCGATCGAATTCAGCATTCCGCCCGGCGTCTCGGTGACGCGCGGCGGCTGATTGCCGGCCCGCGGCCGCAGCGTTGTCCCCTTGCAGCAGATCGCCCCGATCCGCTGGACGTCCACGACCTCGCCGTATTCCACGCCGTAACCGAACGTGCCCGATGCCACGAGGATCGGATTCGCCAGCAGCAGGCCGCGATCAGGGGCCAGGTCGACCGATAGGTCTATCCGATCGAGCGCCTCGCGCTCGGCCATAGTGGGCTGCACTGCGGTCGGGTTTCCCAGATCGGCAACGGCGGAGGCCCCGGTCTCGACTCGGGCTCGGCCGACCGGCGGCTTGAACCGATCGACCGGCACCATCGCCCCCTTGGGCTTTCGCACCGTCGGCGTCCGCCTGGACCTGTCCGAGTCGACGCCGAGGCGCATGTCGCCGAAGGCGATGACCGTCTTCTTGGCCTTCATCGGATGGCCCTCATGCCTGCGGCCACGCGATCTCGTCCGACGCGAATACCGGGCCCTCGCGGCAGACGCGCAGCGGACCTTCGACGCCGATGACGGTGCACCCCAGGCACGCCCCGACCGCGCAACCCATCGTCTGCTCCATCGAGACCTGCAGGAAGGCCTTGCGCCGAGCGCCGGTCGAACCCAACGGATCGGTCTTGCCGCGGCCCCTCTTGCGGCCGAGCTTGGCCACGCCGAGGCGGTCGCGACGCCCCGAGGCAAGCCTGGCCAGCCGTTCCAGCATCGGATACGGGCCGCAGGCAAAGGCTTGATCGGCCCAGGCCTCGTACTCCTGGACCAGGTCCGTCACGTAGCCATGGTGGCCAAGCGAGCCGTCGTCGGTGGCGACGACGTACTCCACTTCGTCGGGCAGCAGGCTCGACGGGTAGACGTGGCCGGCGCTCAGCGCCCCGAACAGGATCGTGACCTGGCGGCCGTCGCGGATCGCCTCGTCGGCGAGCATCCGGACGCCGGCCATGCCCAGGCCCCCGGCGATCAGCAGTAGGTGGCGGCTCCGCGGGTCGACCTCGAACGGCCTCCCGAGCGGCCCCAGCATGTCCAGCTTCTCGCCTTCACGGACGCGAGTCAGCCACTCCGTCCCACGCCCCACCGTTCGAAAGTGGAGCGTGACGATGCCCGTGGCCGGGTCCGCGGTGTTGATCGAGAACGGACGCCGTAGCACCAGGCCGGAGTAATCGCCCGTTCTGACGTGGACGAATTGGCCGGCACGAGAGCCGGTTGCGAGTTCAGGCGCGTGGAACGATTGGAGCCACTGCCCCGGCAGAATCTGGCGGCTATCGACCAGTTCGGCGGCGACCAGTCGCATCGTCACCGGGGCTCGTCGCCCTCCTTGTCGGCAGCGGCGCCGGTTTCCGGCTGGTCCTCGGTCTCGACCTCGTCGCCTTCCTCGTCCCCTTCTTCGCCTTCTTCTTCGCCCTCTTCGTGCGCGCCTGCCGGCTCGCCCAGGGACGGGAACGCCTCGGCAAGAGTGTCGGCCAGGTCACCGAAGACGTCGGTCGGGTCGTAGAACTCGACGATGTCGTCCGGGCCGTCGAGCTTGCGCCACGTCCCGGAGTCGGCTTCGTTCTCGGGCACGACTTCGGCCGTGAAGGAGCCGGTGGATCGCAGCGTCAGCCGCTCGTCGTCGTCGTCGACGATGACGAGATCGCCCAGAACCGCGGTAAGCGTCGAGGCCGCGCTCTCGAACTGCTCGAGGAGGTGGGCTTCGGTCTGCTGGCTGCGCTCCTGGAAGGCCAGGGCCAGGTCGTAGAGCCGCTCGGCGGCCTCTTCCTCGGTTTCGGGCGGCTCTTCAATCGTGCGACCGCTCGTGGCCCAGTCGTCCGCCGCCGCGGCGTAGGGGTCGACTCCGCCCAGACCGATAGTGTCGGTGGCCGCGATGTCGGCCGACCGCAGCAAGTCACCCGTGGCCGTCGGCTCTTCGCCCAGACCGGCCTCTTCCTTGGTGGCTTCCTGGAATGCGGCGAAGACATCGGCCAGGTTGTAGAGCTCGATCAATTCCGAGGGACTCTCGATGACCTCGGTCTCGCTGACCCACTTGCCGGTGGCCTCGTCGAGGTAACGGCTGCGGCTGCGGAAGGTCAGGTCGGCCGCGACGGCCAGATAGTCGACCTCGTCGTCGATCAGGACGAGACCGCCCAGGTCGGAGATGCGCGTCGAATTGGTCTCCAGGAACTTGCGCAGCTGCGCCGAAGCGGCAGCCAGGAAATCGGTCCTCTCGAGCGAGGCGTCCGCGGCGAGTTCGCCGAGCTGATCATTGCGGCTCGTATCCATCGCTATGGCCTCCTAGCCCTTGAACTCGAGGTCCGGGCCGATTCGCTCCCGGAGGAACATCGAATGATGTCGTTCGAACATCCACTCACCGGCTCGGTGGCCGATGGCACGCGCCGCCTCGTCTTTTTCGAGCTTGTCGAGCGTCGCGTAGTCCGGCAAGTCGAGCAGGATCACGTTGTCGAAGTCCCAGCCATGGGCGACGTTGTACCAGCCCATGAACTTGATGCCGAACTTCTGCTCGTAGTCCTTCATCTGGCGAGGCAGCAGTGTCTTCATGAAGAACTTGAAGAAAGGGTCACGCCCGCGGCGGACCGAGAAGAAGGTCGCAAGGACTGGCACTGGTCAGGAGTCTCCTGGTTGATGAGCGGTGACATCGCGACGCGCCGCCGCGGCGCCTATTCTCGCACGCCCGCAGGTGCCGCGGCTCAACTCGAGTTTGGGCCGCGCCGTGTCAGTTCGCGGAGTCGTCCGCGTCGGGATCCTCATAGGCCAGCCGGCCACCGGCGATGGTCAGGAGAACGCGGCCGGGCAGCTCGCGTCCGAGCAGCGGCGAGTTCTTGCCCTTCGACAGAAGAGACTCGGGCGTGACCACCCAGCCATCCGACCGGTCGAAGACCACGAGATCGGCGGCGGCGCCCTCCACGAGGCCACGCGGCCGAGCGGCGGAGGTTCCGCGGGTTGCGTCCGACGCTGCGCAAACGGCGGCGGGACCGGTGGTCAGCGCAGCCACGGCTCGAGCCAGCGGCAGCTTGCCCGCATCGACGAGCGCAAGCAGGATGCCCAGGGCGGTCTCGATCCCGCTGATGCCGTTCGAGGCTTTGCCGAATTCCACTTCCTTGTCCACGACCGTATGCGGGGCATGGTCCGTGGCTACAGCATCGGCCGTCCCGTCGACCAACGCCGCCAGGCAGGCCGCGGCGTCTTCGGCGGTACTCAGTGGCGGGTTGACACGCAGGGCGGTGTCGTACGGCCCCGCGGTCAGCGCTCCGTCGGCCCACGCGTCGAGCGCCTTGCCGTCTGCGCCGATCGCCTCCCAGGCCCAGCGCCGCGATCCGGCGATCCACTCGTCCGTGAACGCGAGGTGGTGGGGAGTGACGTCGCAGGTGACCGGCAGCCCGGCCTTCTTGGCGGCTCGGACCAGATCCAGCGCCGCCGCGGTGGATACGTGAGTGAGGTGGAGTCGTGCCCGCGGCTCGTCGGCCAGCGCGTCGGCCAGCACCGACAGGTCGCGCGAGACCGCCTGAACCTCCCCGGCGGACGGCCAGCCGGCCAGACCCATCACCGACGCCACGTAGCCTTCATGGGCTTCGGCGCCGGCCGTCAATTCGAGATCCTCGGCATGGTCGACGATCGGCAGGCCGAGCATACCGGCATAGAGCAGCGCGCTCCGGAGCAGCTTTGCGGTCCGGACCGGCGCCCCGTCGTCGGAGTAGCCGAGCACGCCGGCATCTGCCAGTTCGCCCATGGCCGAGAGCTGCTCCCCCGCCCGTCCGGCCGACACGGCGCCGTAGGCCAGGACCTCGACGGGTGACGTGCCGGCGGCCGACGCGGCGCGAATGCGTGCCAGGACGCCCGGTTCGTCGAGAGCGGGCTGGGTATTGGGCATCAGGGCCACGGTCGTGAAGCCGCCGTGTGCGGCCGCGGCCGAGCCGGTGGCGACGGTTTCGGCGTCTTCGAAGCCGGGCTCGCGGAAGTGGGCGTGCATGTCGAAGAAGCCCGGGGCAACGACAACGCCCGCGGCGGTCACGCCCGCGGCTTCGTCACCCTCGAGCCAGTTGACGGACTCGAGCACGCCGTCGACGACGACGATCTCGCCGGGGCCCTCGCGTCCGGAAACGGGGTCGACCAGCCAGGCCTTCTCGAGTTCGAAGCGCTCCACCGTTTCGCCGATCTTGGGACCGAGGGAGGCCGGCCTGGCGGCGTTGGACTGCGCGGTCATCGGGCGGCCTCGGGTCGGGCCACGTCGGGCCGGGCGGCATCGTGGCCTGCGTGCACGGCATCGTGGCCGTGCGCCGCCGCGTGCCCGGGTTCGTGCGTGGACTCGTGCGCATCCTCATGCGCGCCGGCGAGCAGGTAGAGCAGCGCCATCCGGACGGCGACGCCGTTGCTCACCTGGTCCGTGATCACCGAGCGGCCGCTGATTGCCACGTCCGGGGCAATCTCCACGCCCTCGTTCATAGGCCCGGGGTGCATGACGATGGCCTCTGGCTTGGCCAGTGACACGCGCTCCGCGTTGATCTGGAACCGGGCCGCGTATTCACGCAGCGACGGCAGCAGCCCGCTCTGCATCCGCTCGCGCTGGATCCGCAGGCCCATGACCACGTCGGCGTCCCGCAGAGCCGCGTCGATGTCGCTCGTGACCTGGAAGCGGCCGTGGCCCGGGATCGCGCCGCCCGACCAGGCCGTGGCCCAGCGATCCA
>PMXR01000020.1 GCA_003171035.1 Chloroflexota bacterium | reverse complement strand
TCTTCTTCGCCACGTGCGCGTTCAACTCCATCTGGCGCGGCCTGGTGCCGCTACGGGGGTGGAGCCCTCAATCGGACTTGAACCGATGACCTCGTCCTTACCAAGGACGCGCTCTGCCAGCTGAGCTATGAGGGCCCGAGACCGGGATCTGTATTTACGATGGTGGGCAGGAGAGGAATCGAACCTCTACAGCCGAAGGCGGCTGATTTACAGTCAGCTGAGCTCACCACCTGCTCAACCTACCCACGAGCCTGCCAGCAGGTCAATTGGATCCCCAGCCGACCGCTGACTTCTTCAGTTGGAGCCGACGACGGGACTCGAACCCGGAACCTGCGGTTTACAAAACCGCTGCTCTGCCAATTGAGCTACGTCGGCAAACGCTTTCGCTCGCAACCCTCGTGGGGCCTCGGCTCGGCCGATCCGCGACAGCGGGCTCGCCGAATAAGCCTTGGAACTCCAGGTGGGAAACACAGCGGGCGGAGTGTAGCACACGCGGGCCGGCTGTCGAGCCGCGTTGTTTGGCGCGAGGGGCTCGTGGGCCGCCGGCGATCCGCAACCAGACGACGGCAACCAGCGCGATGACCAGCCCGACCAGGGCGACCGACCGAACGATTCGAACCGTGAGGCTCATCGTTCGGCCAATCTAGCCCGCGAGGGTTCGGCCGGTCTATTCGGCCGGATCTGTGTTCGGCGGCGCCGAGGCGGGAGCACCGGGCAGCAGAGCCTCGTCGTCGGTAGCGAGCGGGGCTTCGCCGGCGGCCGGCTTTGCGGTGGCGCGGCGCTTCGCCTTCGCCTTCGGCGCTGGGTCGGCGGCGGGCTCGGTCGCAGCGACGGCTTCGGCCGCAGGTGCGGGCTCGGCTGCGGGCAGCGCTTCGGCGAGTGCCGCGGGCAGCGCTTCGGCGACTACCACCGGCTCCTCGTCGACGGACTCGGGCGCGAACGAGACCGGCTCCGTGCCGGGTTCGGGGCCGACGAGCGGCTTCTCGCCGCCACGCTGACTCGAGGCTTCGTATAGAAGAATCGAGCCCGCGACCGCCGCATTGAGCGACTCGATGTGGCCGCGCATTGGGATGCGGACGACGGTGTCGCAGCGGCGGCGGACGGCGGGGCCGAGACCCTGCCCTTCGCTGCCGACCACGATGACGACCGGACCACGAAGGTCGGCCTGGCGAGCGGTCAGCGGCGCGTCGGCATCCGAACCGATGACCCGCAGGCCTCGAACGTGGAGGTCGGTCAGCGCTTCGGCCAGGTCTTCGACCGGGACGAGAAGCAGGTGCTCCACGGCCCCGGCCGATGCCTTGACCGCCGCGGCGGAGAGCGGCGCCTGGTGGCGAACCGGGTAGATGACGCCGTGAACGCCCGTGGCTTCCGCGGTGCGAAGCAGCGAACCGAAGTTCTGGGGATCCTCGAGCGAGTCGAGGACCAGCACGAATGGGGCTTCCTTGCGCTCGATCGCGCGGGCGAGGATGTCGTCCAGACCGGCGAACTTGCGCTTGTCGGTGACCAGGGCGATGCCCTGGTGCCCGTCGAAGCCGGCCCAAGACGTCAGAGTCCCGCCTTCGACCTCGACGATCGGGATCCGAAGGTTGGTGGCATGGAGGACGAGCTTCTCCAGCGCCAGGCGGCGTTGCGGGACGACGAGCAGTCGAATCGCCTTGCGGTGGGCGATGAACGCTTCCTCAACAGGATGGCGGCCGGCGATAAGCTCCTCGTCTGGGCCGATGATGTCGCTCGGCGGCGGGCCCAGCGGGGTGCGCGCCGTCCAGGGAGCGGCTCCGACCGGCCCGGCAGGCCGGCGATCCTGGTATCCGCCGGAGCGAGCCCGGAAGTCGGGGCGCATCGGGGGTCGTGCGGGGCGAGGTCGCGGCTGCCACTCGACCGGACCCGCGCCGGCGTCGGCCGGACCGGCGGGCGGCTCAACCGAACCGGACGAGGCAACAGAATCAGCGTCGGAATCTGTGTCCGCACCGATATCCGGCGTGTCGGCGAACTCGGACTCGCCGACGAACTCGGACTCGTCGGCAAACTCGGACGTGGCCGCGAACTCGGCGTCGTCCGGCTGCTCCGGCGCGGCGTCGAAGCCGGCCGTCTCATCGAATTCCCCGACCGGCATCTCGCTCTTTGGATTGGCGTCGTCGGGCCGGCCTGCGCCGAACCCAAAGCCCGCGCGTGGCGGCCGTGGGCCGGCGTTGCCGAAGCTGGGTCGTGCGCCGGGAGGACCACTTCGTCGCGGGCTTCCGAAGCCACCCGGCCGTTGTCGATCGAAACCACCAGGGCGCTCTACCGGACCGCGGGACGGGCGGTATTCGCGGGGCGCTTCGTTGGCGTCGCGCTCGCCCGCGTCGCCGGCCGGAGGTCGGGGCGTGAAGCCGGGCCGCGGCGCGAAGCCGGGGCGCGGCGCGAACGGCCGCGGACCGCCGAACCCACCACGGGCCGGTCGGGGCGGCTGAGGCGTCCACTCCCTGCTTGGCTGCCACTCGCGCCTGGGGGCCTGGGCGGGGCCGCTGTCGCGATCGGCTCCGGCGCCGAAGTCGGGTCGGGGCGCATCGGGCCGGGGCGCATCGGGGCGGAAGCCGCCGGGGCGAGGGCCACCGCGGAAGCTGGCTGGTCCGGGTCGGTAGCCGCCCGGGCGCGGTCCGCCCGGTCGTGGACCGTCGGAGCGAGGGCCGTCTGATCGGAAGCCGCCGGGGCGTGGTCCGGCTCGGAAGCCACCCGGCCGGGGCGCGCCGTAACCGGAGCCTCCGGGACGTGGAGCGCCGGAGTCGGGGCGACCCGCGCCGCCACCCGGGCGAGGCCCGAACGAGCGTTGGCCGCCGGGGCCACGATACGGAATCGGGCCGTCGGCGCGAGGCGCATCTTGTCGCGGGCCTTCGAATCCCTGGCCGCCACGGGCATCGAAATCGCCACGGCCGGCGGGCCGCGGTCCCTGGAACCGCGGCGCCTGATATCGAGGCCGCTCCCCGCTCGGCCCTTCTCGACGCGGGCCGTCGAAGCGCGGCCCGTCGAACCGCTGACCTTCCGGGCGAGGACCTTCGAAGCGTCCGCCGCCGCCCTGCCCGTCCGGCCGCGGGCTGTTGAACGGACGACCGTCGGGGCGAGCCTTGCGGTTGGCCGGCTTGCGGGGGCCGGAAGAACCGTCGCCGGACTTGTGTCGATGTTCGGGCACGTCTTTGTCCATTCGTCTTGGTCGGCCGCCGGAAAGGGCAGCAGAGATTCGGCCGCGCGAGGTCGCGGCGCGGCTTACTCGGCGCGGCGCCAGCGTTGGCCGTCGCGCGTGTCTTCTACGAGGATGCCCCGGTCGCCGAGCACGGTTCGGAGACGGTCTGATTCCGCCCATTCCTTACCGGCCCGGGCCGCCGCCCGATCGTCGAGGAGCTTCTGCAGCTCGGGGTCGAGAGCTTGCTCCTCCGCGGGCGAAATTGCCAGCACCCGATCGAGATCCCGAATGAACGATATCGCGTGCCCAGCGTCCGACGTGGAGATCGCCCGGGCGTCGATCCGTCGATTCAGTTCGCGTATCAAGTCGAAAACCGCGGCCAGCGCGGGCGAGATGTTGAGATCGTCATCCAGCGCGGCCTCGAAGGCCGCCCTCGTGGCGTCGAACAGATTCGGCAGCGAGCCGTCGTCGGGGCAATCCGCGCGATAGGCGGCCAACGCCGCCATGAGCGCGTCGAGCCTGTCCAGGGC
Source organism: Chloroflexota bacterium (assembly GCA_003171035.1). Classification (GTDB taxonomy): domain Bacteria; phylum Chloroflexota; class Limnocylindria; order Limnocylindrales; family CSP1-4; genus Fen-1039. The sequence goes on along the minus strand of PMXR01000020.1, from coordinate 8,513 downwards.
CGCACTCGCCGCCTGGATTGAGTCGTCGCCGAACGAGAACGGCGCGCGGTAGTGGGCCGAAATCAGCGCCAGGCGCAGCGCCCGCGCGGAAACGCCCTTCTCGAGGGTCTCCCCCACCCTGGCGATGTTGCCGGTCGACTTGGCCATCTTCTGACCGCCCATCTGGAGATGAGCGCAATGGAGCCAGTAGTTGACGAACGTCTTGCCCGTGGCGGCCTCGCTCTGGGCGATCTCGTCCTGATGATGCGGGAAGATCAGGTCGACGCCGCCGGTGTGGATGTCGAAGGTTTCGCCGAGGTAGGCCATGCTCATGGCCGAGCACTCGATGTGCCAGCCGGGCCGTCCGGGGCCGATCGCGGTATCCCAGCTCGGCTCGCCCGGCTTGGGACCCTTCCACAGGGCGAAGTCGCGGACGTCATCCTTGCCGTACTCGTCGGCCTCGACGCGCTCGCCGACGCGCATGCCCTCGACATCGAGTCGAGCCAGCCGGCCGTATTCCGGCCACGAAGCGATGCGGAAGAAGATCGAACCGTCGTCGGTCTTGTAGGCGTGGCCGCCCTCGAGCAGCTTGCCGATGAGATCGACCATCTGCGGGATGTGGTCGGTGGCCCGCGGCATCACGTCCGGCTTGGTCACCGAAAGAGTCGCCATGTCGGCCATGAAGCCGGCGACATAGCGGTTCGAGATTTCGCCGATGCCGACGCCCTCGGCCTTGGCCGCTTTGATGATCTTGTCGTCGACGTCGGTGAGGTTCATCACCCACGTCACCCGCACACCCTTATAGCGCAGGTAGCGGACCAGCAGATCGGCGAACAGGAACGAGCGGAAGTTGCCGACGTGCGCGGGGCCGTAGACGGTCGGACCGCAGCTGTAGATCCGAACGTGGCCGGGCTCGACGGGCACAAGCTCACGCGCCGCGCCGGCCATTGTGTCGTGCAGCTGGATGGTCATGCGTCGGCCTCGGGTGGCGCAGACGTTCGTGGCGCGGCGGCTTCTGGTGGTGCGGCGGCCGCAGCCGTGGTCGCGTTTGGCGGCGCCGCTCCACCGTCGGGAACGAGCCAGGCGACGGCGGTGGCTGAGATCGACCGGCCCGAGCCTTCGGGGCCGTCGAGATTGCCGGTAGAGGCCTTGACGTTCACGGCCGACGCCTCGACACCGAGCGCGGCCGCGATCGCGTCGCCCATGGCGGGCAGCAGCGCGACGAGCTTTGGCCGGGCGGCGACGATCGTCAGATCCACGTTGGCCGGAACCCAGCCCGCGGCGCGAGCCTTCTCCGCCACGGAGGCGAGAAGCACGCGGCTGTCTATGCCGGCCGGGGTGTGGGAGTCGGCCGGGAACAGCCGGCCCAGATCGCCGAGTCCGGCGGCACCGAGGATCGCATCGGCGACGGCGTGGAGGGCCACGTCGCCATCCGAATGACCGGACAGCCGTGGCGAACCTTCGAGGCGCAGCCCGCCCAGAACCAGCGGCTCGCCGGGTCCGAACGGGTGGCTGTCGGTGCCGAGCCCGATCCTGCCGGCCGCGGGCGCCGCTGCACGCGTCGAAGCGGGACGGCCGGGCACGAGGCCGCCGTCGAGGAAAAGTTGGGCACGATCGAGATCGAGAGGCACGGTTACCTTGAGGTTTGTCGCTTCGCCGAGGATTGCATGGACCGGGATTCTACAGGCCTCCAGCAGTGAGGCCTCATCGGTCCAAGTTTCGGGGCCATCGGGAGGGTACTCGGAGTACGCGCTCAGCAGCAAACTGAGCCGCAAACCCTGCGGCGTCTGCGCCGCCACGACGTCCGTCCGATCGACCGTCGCCGCGATGAAGACGCCTTCGAGCCGCTTGAGGGTCTCGGTGACGGGCAGGGTCGGGATCGCGGCACCGTGCGCGGCTGCGGCGGCGGCTACCGCCCGGATAAGGTCCGGACTGGCAAGTGGCCGGGCGGCGTCGTGTACGAGGATGATCGGGTCGGCGGGCACGGGCACGGGCGGGCCGTCAGTGGCGCCGGCCGCGCCGACCGTGGCGCCGGCCGCGGTCGAGAGCGCCGCGCCGGCCGCGCCGTCAGTGGCGTCGGCCGCGAGCTCGATCAGCGCCGCCACTCCGGCAGCAACGGACTCCTGCCGCCGCTCGCCTCCGGCGACGACCGCGACCACGCAATCCGGGAGCCACTCCTCCGCGGCAATCTCGGCGACACGGGCAGAAGCCGCGGCGATGACGATCCTCTCGACGCCGGCCGCGGCCAGGGCCTCCACGGACCAGCGCAGTACCGAACGACCCGCCAGCTCCGCCGAGAGCTTGTCGCGGCCGCCCATGCGACGGCTCGAACCGGCCGCCACGACCACTGCCTCTACGACCGCATCGACCGGCTGCCGGGCGCCGTACCGGACCTCTTCCTCGCTCACTCCGGATGGGCCTGCGCAAACACCATGCGACCCATCACGGTTTGCAGGACTCGGGTGACGGCCACGTCGAGTTCGCGGCCGACCAGGCGCGCGCCACCCTCCACCACCACCATCGTGCCGTCGTCCAGGTATCCGACGCCCTGGCCCGCTTCCTTGCCCTCGGTGAGGACCTTGATCCGCAGATCGTCGCCCGGCAGCAGCGCCGGCTTGAGCGCGTTGGCCAGGGAGTTGATGTTGAGCACGCGGACCGACTGCAGGTCGGCGACACGGTTCAGGTTGAAGTCGTTGGTCAGGATCGCGGCGCCGCGTGTTCGGGCGAGCGCCACCAGCTTGGCGTCCACCTCGCCTACTTCGGTCGGGTCGTCGGACACGACCTCCACCGGCGTCGGGCCGTCCTTCTGCAGCCGGGCCAGGATCTCGAGTCCGCGCCGGCCACGGGCCCGCCGCTGCGTGTCGGAGCTGTCGGCGATGCGCTGCAGCTCGTCCAGAACGAAGTGCGGGATGATCAGGCGGTGGTACAGGAAGCCCGAGTCGACGATGTCGGCGATGCGGCCGTCGATGATCGCGCTCGTGTCGACGATGACCTCGGTCTCTCCGCCCCTTGACGATTGCGTCTGGCCCTCGTGTGGCCGCATGAATCCCGCGGCCTCGGCGGCGGCCACGAGATCCTCACGTTTGGCCACGGTCAGGCCGAGCATTCCCAGCCCGAAACAGACCGAGACGCCGACGGGCAGGTACGTGCCGTACGGCTGAGGCAGGACCGCCAGTGGGAGACCGAGCAGCAGGGCGATCAGGAGTCCGATCAGCAAGCCTGCGACCGCGGCCACGAATTCGGCTGTGGACATGGCCTCGACGCCGCGAATCAGGCGCCCGGCCGGCACGACGGTCAGGTACGGCAGCAGCAAGAACCCGACCGAGATCCAGGCCACGACCCAGACCGGGATCAGCAGCGCCGGAGAACCGGTCCTGTCGAACGAAGACTGCTCCGCGAGGGCGAACGCCAGGCCGACCAATGCGCCCAGGGCGGCCCCAAGCAGCCGGATGATGCGAATCACGATTTCACGCCTTGCGACGAAGCGAATGGATGGATGAATAGGATGAATGCGCTTCGCTTGAGCAGCCTAGCATCGCGGCTGGCGCACCGCCATACCCGGACGGTCTCTTGAGCCGGCGCGGTTGGCCGGCGCACCCTTCCGACCGAGGCGACGTCTCAGGAGAGGACCGATGAGCCTCGAGCTGCGGGACCTGCCGGCACCCCTGGTCGGGGCGGGTCGGAATGCGCGGCCGATCCCCCTCCGAGTTCCAGCGCGCGGCCGATCGCGGTCCGGAGGTTCGGCACGGCGATGACGTCCATACCGGGCACGACCGGCAGGTCTCCACGGCTCGATCCCGGAACGATGGCTGTGCGGAAGCCCAGGCGGGCGGCCTCACGCAGTCGCCGCTCTAGACCCGGCACCGCCCGCAACTCACCGAGCAACCCGATTTCCCCGATCGCGACCAGGTCTCGCGGCACCGGCTTGTCGCGCAGTGAGGACGCCAGGGCCAGACAGAGCGGCAGATCGAGGCCGGGATCGTCGAGTTCGAGCCCGCCGGCCAGGTTGGCGTAAACGTCGTGGCTGCCCAGCCCGATACCGGCTCGGCGGCCAAGCACCGCGACGAGGAGTGCGAGCCGGCTCGAATCGATGCCGGACGCGGTCCGTCTCGGGCTGCCGTAGCCGCCCGGCGCGACCAGAGCCTGGACTTCCACGAGAAGCGGCCTGGTGCCTTCCAGAGTGGAGCCGGCGACGCTGCCGGGCGCGTGTTCGTCGGTCGTGGCCAGGAAGGCCCGGCCCGGATCGGCGACTTCGGTCATCCCCTTCTCGGCCATCTCGAAGACGCCGACCTCCTCGGTGGAGCCGAAGCGGTTCTTCGTTGCACGGAGCAGCCGCAGCGTCGCGGTCCGGTCGCCCTCGAGATTGAGCACCGCATCGACCAGGTGCTCGAGAGTCTTTGGCCCGGCCAGCGTTCCGTCCTTGGTCACGTGCCCGACCAGGATCACGGCGATGCCGTCGCCCTTGGCCATCTCCATCAGCCGCAGCGCGGATTCACGGACCTGGCCCACGCTGCCGGCGGGTCCGTCGAGTTCGTCGACCGTGACCGTCTGGATGGAGTCGACGATCAGGGCAATCGGCCGAGCTTCGCGGGCGAGGTCGATGATCCGGCCGACGTCCGTCTCGGCCACGACCGAAATGAGATCGGCGGCGGCGCCATCGAGCACGCCGAGACGCCCGGCTCGCAGCCTGACCTGCCCGGCCGACTCCTCGCCAGTGGCGTACAGAACGTTGCGTCCGGCGCCTCCGCTCGGCCCGGCGGTTAGACCGGCCGCAGCCTGGAGCAGGAGAGTGGATTTGCCGATGCCCGGCTCGCCGCCGACGAGCACCGCCGATCCCGGCACAAGTCCCCCACCGAGGACGCGGTCTACCTCACCGATCCCGGTGGCGATCCGGACCGGCTCGACCTCGCGCAACCCGCTCAGCGACTGGGGAGCACCGGCCCGGCCGCCCGGACCCGCCGCGACCGCGCGCCGCTTGGTGTCGGCTTCACGAACGACCGTCTCGACCAGGGTGTTCCAGGCTCCGCACGTCCGGCACTGTCCTTCCCAACGGATGTGGGCAGCACCGCACGACTGGCAGATGTAGCGGCTTTGCTGGCGGGCCACCACTCGGCCGCGGCTCAGCGAGCAGCTTCGACGGGTTGTTTCTCCTCGACCGGGTGGATATCCAGTCCCGCCTCGGAGCTGCTCTTGTCGACGATGATGCTGGTGCCTTGCGGCAGCTTGCCGAGCAGGAGCTGCTCGGCCAGTACATCCTCGACCATGTTCTGGATGACGCGGCGTAGCGGCCGCGCTCCGTAAGCCACGTCGTAGCCGATCTTGATGATGTGGTCCTTGGCCGCCTGAGTGACCTCGAGCTTCATGCCCTGGGCCTGGAGCCGGTCGCGGACGCGGGCCAGCATCAGGTCGACGATCAGTGTGATCTCCTCGACCGTCAGCGAGCGGAAGACGACCGTAGCGTCGATGCGGTTGAGGAATTCCGGTCGGAAGGTCGCCTTGAGTTCCTTGTCGACCTTCTCGCGCATCAGCTCGTAGGAAGCGGTGGCGCGCGATTCCTCGGTGTCGCCCTGCTGGCGGAAGCCGAGCGAGGAGTTGGTCTGGAGCTGCCTGGCGCCCAGGTTGCGTGGTCATGATGATGATGCAGTTGCGGAAGTCGACCCGTCGGCCCTTGGCATCCGAGAGGTGTCCGTCCTCGAGGATCTGCAACAGCATGTTGAAGACTTCGGGATGGGCCTTCTCGATTTCGTCGAGAAGCACAACCGCGTAGCTCTTGCGGCGGACCGCCTCGGTCAGCTGGCCGCCCTCGTCGAAGCCGACGTAGCCGGGAGGCGCCCCGACGAGCCGGCTGACGTTGTGCCGCTCCATGAACTCGCTCATGTCGATCTTGATGAGCGCGTCTTCCGAGCCGAACATGAATTCGGCCAGGGCCTTGGCGAGTTCCGTCTTGCCGACGCCCGTGGGCCCGAGGAAGACGAACGAGCCGATCGGCCGCTTGGGATCCTTAAGTCCTGCGCGTGCTCGCCGAACCGCCTTCGAGACGATCTCGATGGCTTCCTGCTGGCCGATGACCCGCTTGTGCAGGTCGTCTTCCATGTGGAGCAGCCGCTGGGACTCTTCCTCGGCGATGCGCATGACCGGGATGCCGGTCCACATGGCCACGACCTGGGCGATCTCCTCTTCGTCGACCTGCGGCTGTTCGTTGGAGATGGAAGCCTGCCATTCCGAGCGCAGGTCGTCGGCCTTCTGCCGCGCGACCGCTTCGGACTCGCGCAACGTGGCCGCTTCTTCGTACTCCTGGGTGTTGATCGCGCTGTCTTTCTCGCGCGTGATCTTGTCGAGTTCCTTCTGGGCCTCGCGCAGAGCCGGCGGGGCGGACGCGTAGCGCAGCCGAACACGACTGGCCGCCTCGTCGATCAGGTCGATCGCCTTGTCGGGCAGATGGCGGTCGGTGATGTAGCGGATCGACAGATCCACGGCCGCCTTGACCGCGCCGTCGGTGATGACCACCTTGTGGTGCTGTTCGTAGCGCTCGCGGATACCCATGAGGATGGCCACGCTCTGCTCGAGCGTCGGCTCCTCGACCATGACCGGCTGGAAGCGTCGCTCCAGGGCCGCGTCGCGTTCGATGTACTTGCGGTAATCGTCCAGCGTGGTGGCGCCGATGCACTGCAACTCGCCCCGGGCGAGGGGCGGCTTGAGGATGTTCGCGGCGTCGATGGCGCCTTCGGCTGCCCCGGCCCCGACAAGCGTGTGCAGTTCGTCGATGAAGAGCACGGAGTCGTTGGTGCTGCGCAACTCCTCGATGATCTTCTTGAGGCGCTCCTCGAACTCGCCGCGGTACTTGGTGCCGGCAACGAGCGAGCCGATGTCCAGGGTCAGGACACGCTTGTTCATCAGCGTCTCGGGGACGTCGCCACTGACGATTCGATGGGCCAGACCCTCCGCGATCGCAGTCTTGCCGACTCCGGGCTCGCCGATCAGCGCCGGGTTGTTCTTCGTCCGGCGGCTGAGGATCTGGATGACGCGCTCGATCTCCTTCTCGCGGCCGATGACCGGGTCGAGCTTGCCGAGGCGGGCAAGCTCGGTCAGGTTGACGCCGAGCTGGTCGACGGTCGGCGTTTTGCTGGCGCGCTTGGTCTCCTGGGCCGGACCGGCCGAAGACGACTGCGAGAGGACGCGGATGACTTCGTGGCGAACCTTGTCGAGGCTCACACCCAGGGACTCCAGGACGCCCGCGGCGATGCCCTCGCCTTCGCGGACCAAGCCCAGGAGCAGGTGCTCGGTGCCGATGTAGTTGTGGCCCAGCCGGCGGGCTTCGTCGATTGCCAGTTCGATGACACGCTTGGCGCGCGGGGTAAGTCCAACCTCGCCGACGACGGGGCGGTCGCCACGGCCGATGATGAACTCGACGGCCGTCCGGACCTTGGGCAACTCGACGTTCATGTTCTCGAGAACACGCGCCGCGACACCCTCGCCCTCACGGACAAGGCCCAAGAGCAGGTGCTCGGTACCGATGTAGTTGTGGTTGAACCGCTGAGCCTCGTCCTGCGCGAGCGTCAGGACTTTGCGGGCGCGATCCGTGAACTTGTCGAAGCGATCCATCGAGTTGAGCCTGTTCTCCTGGGTCGGCGGCCGACGACCTCTCGGCCATCCTAGCACGCCCTGCTTACCGTGTAACTCGCCCCTATTGGGGAGGTCCAGACGGATCGGGACGTGGTCCCCAGATGCTGGAAATGCGCTGTCTCACGCTCAGACCGACCTTGTCGGGGGTGGTACTCGGGTAACGTAGCCGACCCGCCTACCCGAAGCGGAAGGCCCGCCGGCAATCGCCGGCGGGCCTTCTTTGGTGTCGGTATCGGTTATACGCAACTCGGCGGGCCGGGGATCACCCGAACCGCGAGGTGCGTCCGCCCGGGTTACTCGGTCGGAGCTTCTGCCGGAACTTCAGCCGGAACTTCAGCCGGAACTTCAGCCGGAACTTCAGCCGGAACTTCAGCCGGAGCCGCGGGCTCGACTGCCGCTTCGGGCGCGGCTTCCGCCGTGACCGGAGCTTCAGCCTCAGCGTCGGCCGGAGCCGCTGCCGCCGTCTTGGGAGCCTTGGGGGCCTTGGCAGGCTTCTCGGGCTTCGCGGGCGCCTCGACGGCATCGGCCTCGTCGGCCTTCTCCGCCTTCTCGGCCTTGACGGCCTTGGCTCGCGGTGCCTTCGCCGGAGCAGCTTCTTGCGCCGGGGTGGCTTCGGCCGCGGCTTCGGGCTCGCCCGACGCCTTCGCTTCGGACTCGGCCACCTGGGCTCGAATCTGGGCGAACGCAGAGGCCAGCGTGTTGTCGATCCCGCCTTCGGGCTCCTGGACGGCATCCTGCATCGAGTAACCGCGTTCCGGGCGAGGACGTCGCTCGGGGCGAGGCTGCATCGGCGTCGGGGCCTGCGTCGGCGTCGGGGCCTGTCCGGGCTCCGGGGTCGGCCGAGCCGGCGGCTCCTCGGCCTGCTTGAGGCTGAGGCCGAGTCGATGTCGCTCGGAGTCCAGGCTGATGAT
>PMXR01000015.1 GCA_003171035.1 Chloroflexota bacterium | reverse complement strand
TCGCGCATCCGGAAGACGAAGTTGCCGGGGCTGATCTCATTGCGGAAGGCCTTCCCGATCTGGGCGATACCGAAAGGGAGCTTCTTGCGGGAGGTCTCGCGAACGTTCTTGAAGTTGACGTAGATGCCCTGGGCGGTCTCGGGTCGGAGGTAGACCTGCGCCGCCTCCTCCTCGACCGGGCCCATGTAGGTTTTGAACATCAGGTTGAAGCGGCGCGGGGCGCTCAGTGGGCCGCCGTCGGCCGGGCACTTGAGGCCCAGGCGCTCGACGACCTCGGGGTCCATGAGTTCCGTGTTGGTCAGGTCCTCGGCCCCGGGCAGCTCGTCGAGCCGGTAGCGCCGGCGGCACGTGGTGCATTCGACGAGAGGGTCCGTGAAGTTGGCGACGTGACCGGAGGTGACCCACACCTGCGGCGCCATGATGATGCTCGCGTCGAGGCCGACGATGTCCTCGCGCTCCTGGACCATTGCCCGCCACCAGGCACGTTTGACGTTGTTCTTCAGCTCGACGCCCAACTGCCCGTAGTCCCACACGGCATTGATGCCGCCGTAGATCTCCGAACTGGGGAAGATGAAACCGCGCCGCTTGGAAAGCGAGACGATCGTGTCGAGGTTGGCGACTGACGGTCCCGGATCGTCGGCCGGGCTTGGCGGGTTGGCGGCTGTCACTGCGGTCTCCTCGGGCAGGATCTCGTGAACCTGCGGTGGCATTGCTTCTGGGCTGGCGTGCAATTCTCGCATGCTCCACGAGCGGCGGCTGGGCCCGGGGCCGACGGCGCCCCTGGTTGTTCCGTACACTTGACGCCGCGTCCTCGGCCCGAAGGAGACAGGATAGTTGTCAGGAAGACCTCTACTGCGAATCGCGGTCACCGGATTCGGCAAACTTCGAGGTTGGGCGCAACCGAGTCGTATCGCCCTTGGACTCTGCCTCGTGGCGGCAGTCCTGGTCGGCGGTGGCTCGGCGATGGTGGCTCGGCCGCTCGCGACGCTCAAGCCTTCGCCGATCGCGGTCGCCACGGCAAGCCCTTCGGCCACTCCCTCGATAACGTTAGTCCCCACGCCGAGCCCAACTGCCACTCCTACCCCAGCCCCTCCGTCGAGCGCGGCGGTGGCAATGGCAATCGCTTCGAGGTCGTCCTGGATCACCTACAAGTCGGCGACATTCAAGTTCATCGTGGCCCATCCAGCCGACTGGACCGTCTCGGAAACCCAGGTCCCCGGCTGGGCGATCATCTCCAGCCGGGACAGCACCCCGCTCCAGATCACCTGGCGGACCGTCCCTTCAGGTACCACCCTGGACACGGTTTCGGCCGAACTGTGGAAGACGATGCACGACCTCGGATACACCGTGGTCGACACCAAGTCCGCCACCGTCTCCGGCCGCCAGGCAAGCATCCTGACCGTTGATGGGCCGGCGTCGGCCGCCAAGCCGCGCCACGGCCTGGTCGCGCTCGTGGTGACCACGACCGGCCGCTATCGGATCGAGCTGTGGACGAGCCCGGGCGGCGACGCCGCGGCCGCGATCCTGTTCAACGAGTTCCTGGGGACTTTCACGATCCAGTAGCGGCGCGGCTCGGAGTGGCGGCGCGACTCAAGCCTCGGGCAGCCGGGAGACCGAACGCGCGGATCGTCTGACTTCGTCCAGGAATCCCAGTGAGCGCGCGTCGCGGTCCATCGAGACGTGCAGGAAGTCGCGCATCGCGCCCTCGACCTCGCGCTCGACCGCCGCCTGGAGCCGCAGCCCGGCCAGGGCCTCGACGTCCATCTTCTGGTAGGCCTTGAGCAACTTGAGCGCATCGACCGACAGTCCGGTCCTCTGCTCGGGCGGACCGGGGCAGCGCGAGCACAGGACGCCGCCCAGCGGCGGGACCCAGCGGAACTGCTCGTCGGGCTCGAGCATGCGGTCGCATTCCACGCAGCGATCGACCTCCGGCCGCACGCCCATCTCGTCGGCGAGATGCATCTCATACCAGCGCGCTACGCGGTGTGGAGCCATGCCGGCATCCAGTAGCTCGTAGGCATGCTTGAGCAGCGCGTACAGGCCCTCGGTTTCGTGGCGCTCCTCGATCGACCGATCGGCCAGCTCGGCGAGATACCAGGCCGTGGCCGTGGACTCCAGGGAGTCCCGGAGCCGCAGCCAGGCGTGAGACACCTCGACTTGCGTTACGACATCGAATGTCCGGCCGCGAGCCAGCGCCACTCGCAATTCGGCGAGGGGTTCGAGCGATCCGCCCAGCCGGCTGGTGGTCCGGCGCACGCCCTTGGCGATCGCCTTGAACTTGCCGTGTTCGGGCGTGAAGAGCGTCATTATCCGATCGGCTTCGCCGTAGTCGAAGCGCGATAGGACGATGGCATCGGTGACGTACAGGCGCGGAACGGGCACGTCCTCACGCTACCACGCCGGGTACCGCGGTCTCGGCTATCCTCCGTGAATGAGCGACGAAACCGCCCCTATCCCGGACCCCGCCACCGACCGAACCCACATCCGCCGCCACGCCGACCGCGCCGTGCCCGAGCGTATCGAGGAGTTCCTGCTCGCCGGCCAGGTAGCGCACGTCGCATTGGTCGCAGACGCAGCGCCGCGGCTGATCCCGTTCCTGTACCACTACGAGGCGGGCCACATCTACATCCACGGCTCGCCGGCAAACGCCACGCTGGGCATGGCGCAGGATGGCCGCGAGGTGTCCGTGGCGGTGACCAGGCTGGTCGAAATCGTCGCCTCGAAGACGGCTTCGAACCATACCGCCAACTACCGCAGCGTCATCGCCTACGGACGCGGCCACCGGATAGACGACGTGGCCGAGAAGCGCCGCGTGCTCGACGCCATGACCGACCGCTACTTCCCGGGTCGTCAGACGCCCGCGGACTACGCGCCGGCCACCGACGACGAGTTCCGACGGATGGTGCTGGTCGACATCGCCATAGACGAAGCCTCGGCCAAGATGCGCGACATGGGTCCGATGGGTCCCGGCGACTCGGACCCCGATGTTCCGGGCTCGGCTTTCGTCAGACCAGCCTGAGCGTTACGCGACTCGGCCGGGTTCCTCCAAATAGGGTTGCTATGATCCGCGCGTGCAAATCTCAGTGAACATCCCAGACCTGGTCTCGGACACGGAAAGAGAAATCCTGCGGCTGGTCTCAGATCGCGACGCGCCCACGTCCGGTCTGTACGCCATGTGCCGCTACCACCTCGGCCTGGACGGCAGCGGCTCGGGCGGAAAGCGGATGCGGCCGTTGCTGGGTCTGCTGGCGTACGCCTCCATCACCGGCGATTACGAGAGCGCGCTTCCGGGTGCGGCGGCCGTCGAACTCGGCCACAACTTCAGCCTGGTCCACGACGACATCGAGGACGGCGACAGAGAGAGGCGCCATCGCCCCACCCTCTGGACCCTCCACGGCGTCCCGCAGGCGATCAATGCCGGCGACATGCTGTTCACCCTCAGCCGCAAAGCCCTCCACCGTCTGACCGACCTCGGCTTCTCCGACACGAAAGTGCTGAGGCTCTTCCGCCTCCACGACGACACCTGCCTGGCGCTCTGCGAAGGCCAGTATCTGGACATCTGGGCCAGCGAGCGATCGGAGCCCATGTCCGTCGAGCTGTACTTCGACATGATCGGCCGCAAGACCGCCGCGCTGATCGCCGCGTCCGTGGAGTCCGGTGCGGTGCTGGCCACGGACGACGAGGCGGTGATCGCCCGCTATCGCGCCTTCGGCTGGGCACTCGGGGTCGCCTTCCAGCTCAACGACGACCTGCTCGGCATCTGGGGCGATCACGCGGCCACCGGCAAGGTGCCCACGGACGTCGCCCGGCACAAGATGACCCTGCCCGTCATCTACGCCTTCGAACACGCCTCCGCCGCGGATCGCGAGCGCCTCGAGGCCGTCTGGAAGACCGAAGCGCCCGACGACGGCCAGGTCGCCGAAGCGGTTGAGTTGATCGAGAAGCTGGGCGGGCGCGACTACACGCGCGACAAGGCCCGCGAGTATCGCGACAAGGCCCTGGCGGAACTCGACGCCGCAGGTGTCGTCGACGCCGGAGCGCTGGAGTCGCTGCGCGATATCATCGTGGGAGTGATCAAGGCCTAGTTCAGCTCGGGCTGGGGATGTAGCTCGGTGCGTTGTCCGCCTGGTTCGCTATGACGCTGCCGGTGGCTGCGTCCACGAGAACGATGCCGCGCGCCTTCGGCCCGGTCGGCAGCGGGTTGTCGCTCGGCGGCGTCCAGGCGAAGGAGACGGCCCACGCGAGTTTGGAGTGGCCGTTGTTGGTACAGGTATTGCTGTAGGTCACGAGCAGGACCTCGCGGATGTACCCACCCGGATAGGCCTTCAGCGCGGCCTTGACGGCGGCGTCGGCCGTGGTCGCCGGCGTCCCGCTGGCCGGCTCCAGCCGGACGCACTTGAGGTTGAGGTCAAAGGCGCTCCAGCCGTCGAACTGGACCGTGCCGATGCCGACCATGATCTGCCGGACCGGGCTGCGGTAGTCGTAGAAGAGCCAGAGCGACCCCCACAGCACTGCTGCCAGGCCGACTATGACGACGGCGGTCTGGTGTCGGCTCAGCCAGCGCAAACAGATACTCCTTCGATGAAGTGGCGGCGCAACTCCATGACCTACCGAGCCGCGCCCTTGGTCGACTCGCCGCCGGACCGGTCCTCGTCGACCTTGCCGCCGGCCTGATTCCGGACGGCCAGGACCTTGCCGACTCGACGCCCATCGGTAACTTCCACCGTCAACGTCAGTCCCTGACCCGGCAGATCCACCCTGTCGCCGGGTTTCGGAACGCCGCCGATGCGATGGTAGATGAGTCCGCCCACCGTGTCGTACTCGTCTGCGTCCTCGAGCGCGTCCAGCTCGACGTCGAACAGCTCGGCCAGATCCTCGAGCGAGGCGCGTCCGTCGACCCGGGCTTCGTCGTCGGATAGCCGCACCGTGAGCGGCTCCTCGACGTCGTACTCGTCCTGGATGTCGCCGACGATCTCCTCGAGCAGATCCTCGATCGTGACCATGCCCGCGGTGCCGCCGTACTCGTCCAGCACGATGGCCAGGTGGACCTTGCGGCCCTGGATCTTGTGGAGCAGGTCGTCGACCAGCATCGACTCCGGTACAAAGAGCGGGGTACGCAGCAGCTTGCGCAGGTCCGGCTTCTGGCCGCCCTTGAGGAAGGGCAGCAGGTCCTTGGCATAGAGCACGCCGACGACCTCGTCGATAGTCTCTTTGAAGACCGGGATCCGACTGTGACCTTCGCGGATGAAGGCGTCGATGGCCTCATCGATCGTGGCAGTGACCGGCAGGGCCGTCATGTCCGTGCGCGGCACCATGATCTCGTGGACGCGGTGCTCGCCGAGCTCGATGACCGCGCTGATCATCTGCTCCTCCTCCGCCTCCAGGACGCCCGTCTCCCCTCCCCGCTCGACGATCAGCTTCAATTCCTCGGTGTTGATCTGGGCCTGGCGCGCCACCCCAGCACCGAAGCCGCCGGCGATCTTGCGCGTCAGCCAGGTGAGCAGGTTCACAAGTGGGGCGAAGATGTGGCCGACGAGATCGAGCGGGCCCGAGAGCGTCAGCGCAACGCGATCCGGGTATGCCAGGGCCAGAGTCTTTGGCACCAGCTCACCGAAGACGATCGTGAAGCAGGAAAGCAAGATCGTGATTATCAGCAGCGCTATACCGGCGGCGGCGTTCTGCAGGACGGGGACATCCTTGAACGACTCCGCGAGCCGATCGGCCAGGTTGACCGCGGCGTATGCCGACGCCAGGAATCCGACGAATGTCACGCCGATCTGCGCTACGGCCAGGAACCTCGCCGGGTCGTTTACGAGCCGCTTGACGCGGCGCGCGTTGCGGTGGCCCTCGTCGATCAGCTGGTCGATCCGGCTGTGGCGCAGGGTCACCAGCGCGATCTCGGCCGCAACGAATACTCCCTCGATGGCGACGAGTACGAGTACGACCAGCAGCTGCAGAACGACGTCGCTCATCGACGAGTACGCTCGGCGGCCCCCCCGCCCGATAGCTTGCCGGCCTCGTCGGAATCGGTCGCGGCCGACTCCGTGCGGGGTTTGCGCAAGCGGGCCGGAACGCCCAGGGCCAGCATTCCGGCAGGAACGTCCTTTGTCACCACGGATCCGGCGCCGGTGCGGGCCCCATCACCCAGCTCGATCGGCGCCACGAGCATCGTGTCCGAACCCAGGAAGACACCCTTGCCGATGACGGTCTTGTGCTTCTTCACGCCGTCGTAGTTGCAGGTGATCGTCCCCGCTCCGACGTTGGTGCGCTCACCGACCTGGGCGTCGCCGATGTAGCTGAAGTGGTGCTGCTGCACGCCCGGGTCCAAGCGGCTGCCCTTGACCTCGGCGAAGTTGCCGAGCTTGGCCTTGCGCCCGATCGAGGACTTGGGCCGCAGGTGCGAGAACGGCCCGATCTGGACCTCGTCCTCGACCTCGGAGCACTCGAGCACGCTGGCCCAGATGAAGCAGTCACGGCCGACGACCGTATCGATGATCTGGCTGCCCGAGCCGATCCTCGTGCCCTCGCCGATCTTGGTGCGGCCGCGCAGCACGACCCCCGGCTCCAGCACGACGTCAACGGCGAGCTCGACGGTCGAGTCCACGTAGGTACGCAGCGGATCGACCATCGTCACGCCGGCGAGCATATGCCGCTGGTTGATGGTCATACGAAGCCCGAGTTCCGCGTCCGCCAGCTGCGAGCGGTCGTTGATGCCGGCGAGAGTGCCGTCGTCCTCGACCTCGAGTGAGACTACCGGCCGGCGGTCCTCGCGGGCAAGGATCACGAGTTCCGGTAGATAGAACTCCCCGGAGACCGGGGAGGGCTTGACGTCGCCGATGCGGCCGCGCAGCCATTCCGCGTCAAAGGCGTATAGGCCGGCGTTGATCTCCTCGATTTCGAGTTCTTCGGGATCGGCGTCGCGGTCCTCCACGACCCTCAGCACCTGGCCTCCGTCTTCGCTGCGAACGACCCGGCCCAGGCCTGAGGGATCGGCCGCGTGAACGGCGACGAGAGCTATGGCCGCATTCCGGGCCCGGCGGATGTCGATCAACTCCGCCAGGAGATCCGTCTGGACCAGCGGCACGTCACCCGACAGCACGAGGATCTCGGCGATCTCCGCCGGTACGGCCGCCAGGGCCGCTCGCAACGCATCGGCCGTGCCCAGAGGCTCGGCCTGCAGGGCGAAATCCGCGTCGGCGGAGAAGACCTCGGTGATGGCCTGCGTCGCCGGGGAGTAGACCACCAGCGGCCGGCGGCCACTTACCTCGTGGGCCGCGTCGAGGACGTACGCCAGCATCGGGCGGCCGCAGAGTTCGTGCAGGACCTTCGGCCGGCGCGACTTCATGCGAGTGCCCAGCCCGGCGGCAAGGACCACCGGCAGAACGCTCTCCGAATTCTGGCTCATCGCAGCGGACGGTAGCACGTAACGGGCACTAGCTGGGCCGCCGTGCGATCGCCTCGATCTCCACGAGAGCGTTGAGCGCGAGTGCGGAAACCTGCACCGTGCTGCGGGCCGGAGGAGGCGTGGCCATGTGCCTGGCGTAGATTGCGTTGACCTGCCCGAAGTGCGCCAGGTCGACCAGGAAGAGGCTCATCTTGACGACGTCCGCCATGCCGAGCCCGGCCGCGCCGAGAACCGCTTCGAGGTTCAACAGTGCTCGCTCCGTCTGGTTCTCGATGCCGTCGACGAGCTTCCCGGTGGCAGGATCGAGACCGAGCTGGCCCGAGGTGAAGACGAAGCCGTCCATCTCGATGGCCTGGCTGTAGGGACCGATTGCGGCGGGCGCGGCCGGCGTCGCGATTGCTTTGCGACTCATCGAGACTCATCTCCCTTCGAATCACCCTGGGCTTCGGTTGGATCGCCGGACGCGGGCTCGTCGGTGTCGTACCAATTGTGGACCGAGCGGGGCCGAACCGTACCGGATACCCCGCCCTCGAATTGCTCCGCGGGTGCGGTCGGCCGGCCGGCGATCGTCGTGGCGCCCACGAAAGGTTCGCCGGCACCGAGGAGTGGCAACGTTCCGTTGACGGCCGCGAGCCGAACGAACCGGACTGCCTTGCGCGCCTCGATCAGTGTCGGGTACAGAGCCCACAGCGTCGGCCCGGAACCGGATTGGCAGACCGGCCGCCCGAGGAGTTTCTGCAGAGCGGTCATGAATGCGCGCAGTCCGGGCACGATCGAGGCAGTGGCGGCTTGCAGATCGTTGGCCGACGCCAGGTCCTCGGCCCGGGCCAGGAGCGAGGCCGCGGTCATGCCGGCCCGCATGTCGGCCGCCAGGCGCTCGGAGATCTCCCGGGCCCGGCCGGCGTCGATCACGCGTGTGCCGCCCGCATATGCCTTGAAGACGGCTTGGGTGGCCAGCGGTAGACCCGGCGTGACCAACAGGACGGCCGGCGGCTCGCCCCGGATATCGGGCAGCGGCTCCACGAATTCCCCGCGGCCGGTGACCAGGGCGGTGCTGTTGGCTAGGAAGAAGGGCACGTCGGAGCCGAGCGACGATGCCAATGCCATCGTCTCCGGCGGTTGGAGCGACGCCGTCCAGGCGGCCAGAGCGGCCCTGATCGCGGCCGCCGCATCGCTGCTGCCACCCCCCAGTCCGGCCGCCACCGGGATTCGCTTTGCCAGACGGGCAGCCAGCGGCGGCGGGAAGGCCGGCGCCCCGGGCCACGTGGTCGCAACCGCCGCCCGGCTGGCGATGATCGCCTTCAGCACCAGGTTGTCGCGGTCGGGCGGTAGCGGCAGGCCGCTTACCCGCAACGAGTCGCGGGTAGCCCCGGGCGGCGGCGCCGACACCGTCAGGGCATCCCCGAGCGAAAGTGGCGCCATGACCGAATGGAGGGCGTGGTAGCCGTCGTCGCGCTTGCCCAAGACGGCCAGCGTCAGGTTGAGCTTGGCAGGAGCGAAGCGGACCACGTGGAGCCGTGCATCCGGCCCGAGAGACGAATCGTCACCGCCGCCGTTGCCGCGATTGCCGCCGTTGCCGCGATTGCCGCCGAACCCGTCTCGGCCGGTTCCGTACCGATTACCGCCGCCCGATCCGGCGCCGCTCGACGAGGTCATCTCTTGACCTCTGTGTCGAGCGGCCCAACGGCAGCCCGCAGTGACAGCCACTCGTCCACCGAGAGCGTCTGCGGCCGCCTGTCGCCGTCGATACCGACCCGATCGAGTATCCGGGCCACTTCGGCCGCAGTAAGCGGCAGCTGCCGCGACAGGACGTTGTGGAGCTTCTTGCGCCGCTCGCGAAAACCGGCCTGCACCACCCGCCAGAGATGATCCTCGTCCGCCGGGGAGAGCCGGGGGTGGTCGCCGCTGGGATCCCTGGGCGTGATCTCGACCACGGCCGATTCCACTTCCGGAGCGGGCTCGAAGGCGTCGCGTGGGACCGCAAACACAATCCGGGCCGTGGCGTGGTACTGGACGAAGACCGACAAGTAGCTCATCTCACCCGGAGCCGCGGAGATCCGCTCGGCCACTTCGCGCTGCAGCATCAGCACGAGCCGTTCCGGCCGGGGCGGCGCTCCCAGGAAGCGGTGAAGAATTGGGCTGGTGATGTGGTAGGGCACGTTGGCCACGACTTCGTACGGCGGCACCATCAATTCGGCGATCTTCTGATCGAGGATGTCGCCCTGCACAAGGTTGAGCGCCCCGCTCTCGATCGCCTCGGACTGCGTTCTTGTGAGTCGGTTTGCCAGGTTCCGGTCGAGCTCGACCGCCGTGACGGCCGCTCCGCCATCGAGCAGCCCACCGGTCAAGATGCCCAGCCCAGGCCCGACTTCCAGGATTCTACGACCCGGCTCCGGCGCCGCCAGATCGAGTATCGCCTGGAGAACATCCGGGTCGGCCAGGAAGTTCTGCGAGAGCGAGTGGCGAGCGCGAAGACCCTCTCCCCGCAGCTGGCGACGAACAGCCAGCGGGTCCAGCCGCGGCCGCCGTGGCGACGGCTGTGCCCCGCCTGCGCCACCGGCTGTGCCCGGCGATTGGCTCATCGCCGGGCCAGTGGCAGCGACGGCCTGGCATCCAGATCCAGACCGGCTCGAGCGCCGGCAGCCCAACGCCGCGCGCCCGCCGCACCGATCATCGCCCCGTTGTCCGTGCAGAGCGACGGCCGAGGAACGACGAGCGGGATCCCCGCGCCGCGTGCCTCGTCGGCAAGGCGGTCGCGCAGTACGCGGTTCGCGGCCACGCCGCCGCCCAGAACCACGGACCTGGCCCCGATCCGGCGGGCGGCCCGCATGGTCTTGGTGACCAGCACGTCCACGACCGATTCCTGGAAGCCGTAGGAAAGCTCGGCGACGCGATCATCTGAAAGTGGCGCCACCCCGATCGACGTCCCTTCGCCGTCGGTCTCGGTCGCGATCGTGCGCCGGGCCGCGGTCTTGAGTCCGCTGAAGCTGAAATCGAACGTGTCGCCCAACCACGCCCGAGGGAAGACGACATCGCGCTTCGCGGCACCTGCGGCGGCCTTCATGATTTCCGGACCTCCTGGATACGGCAGACCGAGCAGCCGGCCGACCTTGTCGAAGGCTTCCCCGGCCGCGTCGTCCACCGTTTCGCCGAGCAGCTTGTACGTGAGGTGGTCTCGCATCTCGACGAGGAAAGTGTGTCCACCGGAGACGATCAACGCCACCAGCGGAAAGATCGGCTCGGCGACCTCGCGCGTCTCGTCGGCCAGCCAGGCCGCGTAGAGATGGCCCTCGAGGTGGTTCACCGGAACGAGCGGTTTGCCGTGCACGTAGGCGAGCGTCTTGGCGAAGTTGATGCCGACCAGCAACGAACCGGCCAGACCCGGGCCTTGGGTCACCGCCACGGCCTCGATGTCGTCCCAGCCGACGCCTGCGGCGGACCAGGCCTCGTCCAGTACCGGCACGATCCAGCGCAGGTGAGCCCGCGCAGCGACTTCGGGCACGATGCCGCCCGACGCCGCATGCATCGCAACCTGGCTTGCGACCACGTTGGCAAGGATGCGGGAGCCATCCCGGACGACGGCGATACCGGTTTCGTCGCAACTGGACTCGACGGCCAGGATCAAGCCACGGGCAATCACAGCCGCCTCCGCGTCACGCTGCTCGGCTGGATCACCTTTGGTCCGCCGGCCTCGCCGGTCGCGTCGTGGGCCGTCGCCGCGCCCGGGCCGCCCGAACCGTCCGAACCGCGAGATCGGTCGACCGGCCGGTCGGACTCATCCAGCTCGATGTCGGGCCGGGCCGCAACCGCGGCGCGAAGCTCGGCGATCCGCTCTCGCATCGACCGCCCCTCCAGCGCGTCGGTCGTCATGATCAGGGCGTCCTCGTTGTTGTCGCTGTAGTAGCGGGTCCGCGTACCCACGACCTTGAAGCCGTACTTCTCGTACAGGCGGCGGGCCGGCATGTTCGAGGGCCTGACTTCCAGCGTGGCTTCGTGGGCGCCCCGCGCCGCCGCGAGGTCGAGCAGGGCCAGGAGAAGCCGCTCCCCGATCCCCTGCCGGCGCCATTCGGGCCGCGTGGCGAACGTGGTCACGTGGGCCTCGTCGACGAGCAGCCACATTCCGGCAAAGCCGGCTATCTGGTCTCCGCACCTGGCCACGATGTAATGGGCCAGCCGGTTGTTCTCGAGTTCGTGGCGATAGGCGTGGGCCGGCCAGGGCGTGCTGAAGCTGGCCCGCTCGATCTCGTGGACGCCGGGAAGATCTTCGACCTTCATCCGGTCGACGACGATCCTCACCGGTGGTCGTGCGACCATCGAACCTCCCCTTTCTGCACCGCCACGCCGCGCGGCAGGGACACGTATTCGGGCACGAGCATGGCGACGTCGTCGCCACCGGCGGCCAGACGTGCGGCGCCCAGACGGAGAAGGGCCGCCGCCAGGCCGGTTTCCGCCTTCGAGCCCAACGCAACGGCTTCGTCCGAGGCCCGCCCGGGCAGATCCACGGCCACCGCCACGTCACCCGGCTCGAGTTCCATTTCGTCACCGCCGCGGACGAGGCTGGCTCGGCCGCCGGCCACGAGGACCCTGTCGGACGGTCCCGCCGGCAGCATCAGGACCGGCCGCAACCCGGCAAAACCGCCCGCTTCGCGGGCCGCATCCAGCAGCGCCTCCGAAGTGGCGACTCCGGCGATGGCAACGTCGAGGCCGCGGGCGAGCGCCTTGGCAGTGGCCAGACCGACGCGCAGGCCGGTGAAAGCCCCCGGGCCGGTTCCCACTACGATGCCGCCGAGTTCATCCTTGGGTATCCCGGCCGTGGTCAGCATCTCGTCGATACGCGTCAGGAGTTCTTCGCCGTGGCGGTACCCCGCCGGCCAGCGCCGCTCGGCGATCAGCGTGCCGTCGGGCTCGCCCAGGGCCACGAGCGCGTTCGTGCCGGAAGTGTCGATCGCCAGGAGGCGGCCTCCGGTCATCGCTCCGCCTCGCTCGCGGGCGTTTCTGGGATCAGCTCGAGGTATCTGTCGTAGGAGTCGATGCCGGGCCGGATCCTGATCTGGCGGGGGTCGTCGCCGGCGCCGTCGATGATCACGTCGAGACGCCCGTCGGGCAGCGCTTCGGCGAGCCGCTCCGCCCATTCGACCAGCGTGACCCCCTCAGCCTGGCGGTCGTCGATCAGGCCGCCGGCCAGAGCTTCAGCCGCGTCGGCCAGCCTGTACAGGTCGACATGGAAGAGCGGCAGCCGGCCACGGTACTCGGCCATGAGCACGAAACTGGGCGAGACGATCGTGTCGGTTATGCCCAGCCCGGCGCCGAATCCCTTGGCGAACTGCGTCTTGCCGGCGCCGAGGTCGCCGACGAGGCTGATCATGTCGCCCGGCCGGGCAGCCGACGCCAGGGCCGCGCCGAGGGCGCGAGTTTCCGCAGCATCCCGCGTCACGACAAGCCGTTCGAGCCTTCGTCCTGCAATCACTCCGCGAGGTTACCCGAAACCCCGCCGTCGCCGCTCCGGAACGGCGCGGGCCGAAACGCGGAGCGCACGCACCGAGCCGGTACGGGCGCCGCTCGGCCGTGGGTCGACCGCCGCAACCCGCGCTAAAAGATGAAGCGCTCCAGATCCATGACCGGCACGATCGTGGTGTCGGTGTCCTCGACGAAGCGCACGACGGCGGCTTCCAGATACACGCCGCCCCGGAACCGGTAGTGCCCGGCGGACCTCAGCCAGCGGCCCTCGCGACCCGCGTTGGCCCCGCTTCGGGCGCGGATCCAGTCGGGCGGCAGTTCCGGGAGCGGCACCTCGGCCACGTCGAAGATGAGCAACGGCGGGTCGGTCACTATCGCGACCTCCCGGCCCGACAGGACGGCGAGCAGCGCCAGGATCGGCGTCGCAATGGGCCGGCGGCTGTGGCCGTCGAGAGCGATCAGCCCGAACGGAGCCGACGGCGCCAGGCTCGCCTTCTGGCGGAGTTCCGACGCCTCGAGATCGCGCAGCTCGCCCTCCCCGACCGAGCCGGCGATGAGGCCGCGGATCGACATGGCCCGGGCGCGACTGATCGCCTGGCCCGACAGCCTGCTGCCGGCCACGACGACCGCGCCGGATCGTCCGATGTCGAGAGCGCTGGCCCACAACTCGCCGTCGGTCAGGCGCGGCACGTCGAGATAGCCGCGGGTCGGTTCCCCGGCGGCGATGGCACCCGGCATGGCGGCCCCGACCGCCTGGATGGTCACTTCCACAGCGTTGCGGGCCGAGACCACCACTCCCGCTACGGGTGATTCAACGACTTCGTGGCGCTCGCCTGCCGCGGCCCGCCAGCGGCCTTCGGTCTCGAACAGCAGCGTTCCGCCGACTCGGATTGCCGGCTTGCCCTTTGCCGGCTTGCCGCGGCGCTCGTCGCCACCCATCCACCACTTCCCGGGTGAAGGCGGGCGGCGGCGTTCGGGGCGCGGCCCGGAGGGCGCCTTCATGGTCGTGGCCCGGAGGATTCTCGATCTCATCTCCGCCTCGTCGAACCGCGAGTCCCTCCACGCCGATGTCGATTCGTCGTGGGCGCCGTCACGACCGTCGGCCGCCCCAGACTTGCCGTTCTGGACGCTCGTCAGACGGCCGACGTCGACGACGCTTGCATCCGGTGTGCGCTCGGCTATCGGCATGCCCGGCACGACGCGGTCGCCCTCGGACACAAGGCCTCGATCGCCGGGCCCCAGGGCGAACCGGATCGTCGGCGAGAAGACCAGCACGCGGCGGCCGAAGATGCGAGCCAGCTCCACCGGCAAACCGGCCGAGACGGACGGGTCGACGACCGTCATTCGTCGACCTCCGGCCACATGCCCCGCTGCCAGGTGTCCAGCGCCGACCGTCGCGAGTCCGGTCGGTCGGAGATGCGCATCGGGATGTCCCGCAGGTCGACCAGCAGGCCGCTCAGACCACCTCCGACATCGACGGTGAAGTGATGTCCGCGCTTGCCGAGCCGGACCGAATCGCGGAAGTCGATGTCGGCTCTCGCGGCCCGGCCGGGCGGAAGGTCGACCACCTGGATCGCGCCGGGATGGAGCTCTATCTCGGCGACGGATGAAGCGGCCTTGAGCCGCAGCGAGCCTGCGTTCCTGCCCGGCTTGACGCCGGCCGGGAGGATCAGAGCGCCCAGGGGCATGAGTATGTCGTCGGCCAGGTTGGCGAGCAGCTGGCGGCGCTCGTCCTCGTCTTCGATGGCGCCGATCGGCCCCAGGATGCGCGCCTGATCGACGGTCAGCTGGCAGACGCCGGGCCGGCGAACCAGGTCGGCCAGCGCCAGCGCCACGACCGAGGGGGGCAGCGAAGCGAAAATGCCGCCTGCCGCGACTACCAGTTCCGGCATGGAACGCGCGGCGAGCTCGGGCATGCTCTCGATGAGGCGGCCGAAGGCTGCTTTCGCGGCTGCCAGCCGGAAGACCGCGCCGTCGCCGTCGGCCTCGCCCCAGGGCGTCAGTCGCAGGTCGTTGAGGCGGTCCATGGCTCGGTGGCGATCCAGCGGAATAGTCGACCACGCCAGCACGCCGTCGATGACTTCTTCGGAGGGGCTGCTCGGCGCGAACGATCCGTCGGTGGGGCATGATCGCGATGAGGCGACGGTGAAATGGCCCTGGCCGAAGGGATCGGATCTGGCCACGAGTCCGCCCTGCATCCCGACCTCTACGACCTCGATCGTGCGGTCGAGAACGTAGGCCAGGGACGCGATCGAGCGGGCCACGCCGAGTCGGCTGTCGTTCGGAAGCGCCCGCAGCCCCTCCAGCACTTCCTGCAGCGCATCTCCCGGGAGTTGCCCGGCCTCGGCGTCCGGGGCCAGCAGCAGGTGGGTCGCGACCGCGGGGCCGTCCGAGACCTGGAAGCCCAGCGGCAGCGTGGCGGGCTTGCGTGTGTCGGCGTGGGTGGCGATAGGGTCGGGATCCGCGGCTGCCGGGGCAGGCTCCGAGGCGAGCGAGTCTTCCGCGGGCGGGCGACCTGCCTCCGTCTCGTCGATCGAGAACGATTCCCTGGGTCCGGCGGCGGGCATTTCGGCGGCCGGGACTTCGGCGTCCGGCATTTCGGCGTCTAGCATTTCGGCGCTCGAGGCTTCGGCGCTCGAGGCTTCAGCCGCGGGCGCATCCTCGTCCGGGGCTTCTCCCTTGACGAACGAGGCCTCGTTGGCGAACGCTGACTCCTGGGAAGCGGCCACCTTCCTGGCGAGCATCTTGGTCTGCGGAGGAGCTTCGTCGGCCGATGGCTCGGGTGCCGGGATGTCGATTTCGTTCTCGAGCTGCTCCTCTTCCGGCTCCGAAACGGCCTCGACTTCGGGTCGTGACTCCATGAGCGCCGCGAACTGCGACTCGTAGACGGCCGCGCCGCCCGCCAGTACTACCGTGAGTTCCGGACGAGATCGCGTGGCTCCGGCCACCAGGGCCGCCAGATCCGGCAGGTGTCGCTTCTCGTCCCCGCCGGGAACATGGTCCGCGCCGAATAGCACGGCGCTCGTCTTGGTCGACAGAATCAGGCGGCTGAGGACTACAGCGTCGTCTTCATCGGCGCTGCCGGCGACGACATCCCAGCCTGCGCGCAGGGCAGCCGTCTCCAGTCGCCTCCGCTGGCGGCGCGATCCGGCAACGATGGCGATCTGGCGCTCGGGCGTCGACCGAGCCACGAGCCGCGGCCAGGTTGATACCAATACGGGGATATCTGGCTCGTCGCCGGAGTTGAGAGCCGTGAGCATCTCGGGGTCGGTCGCTCCGATGCCGGCCAGCAATCCGGCAAGCATCGAGTCGACGTCGAAGTAGCTCGGCGCGGCGGTGTGGGCAACCAGGCGCCAGCGGCCACCAACGCGCCCCAGGACGGAGACGGACGTTGTGGTCGAGCCGAAATCGAGCGCGAAGAATGCTCGGGGCTGGCTGCTCACGGCGTAATGCTAACCGGCTCAATCCCCGCTGTCCGCCATGAGGCGTCGTGCCGCCTCAGGCCTGGCTGAGCCTCATGCGTCCCAGGAGATTTCCTCGTCGGGATCCTGGAGGCGCTCGATCAGCTGCTCGATCCCGAGGTCGTCGGCGAGTATCTCGGTGGCGACCGGCAGCTCGCCGCCGAACACGCGACGAAGCGTCGGATCGAAGAACACCATCGCACTGCTGCCGAGGGGACGATACGGGCGACTGGCCTGCAGGAATAGGACAGCCGGTGCGGTCAAGCCGCGCAGCTGGATCTCGCGAGCAACCTGTTCAACCAGGTCGTCGCGCTGCTCTTCGGAGCGAGCCTGCATTTCAATCAAGTGCGAAACATCTCCGCTATCGCCGTCGGGCCAACCGGCTACTCACAGCCGAGCGGACCGGGTTCTTCCTCGGAAACCGCAACCCTTGGTTCGTCGGGCCTCCCCGGGCCCCGACTCGAAGTGCTCGCCAAAACGCGCATTCCGACCGCCTCGGCTGCCGCATAGTACACCCGGGGTAGCCTCCCCGACATCGCCGTGACGACCTCGTACGAGATCGTGTTGCCCCACTGCGCCACCTCCAGGGCACCGATCCTGTCGCCGCCCTGCTCGCCGATGAGGGTGAACTCATCGTCGATCGTCACCGGCGAGCCGGGCACGTCGGTAACGTCAACCATGATCGCGTCCATCGCCACGGTTCCGACCTGCGGCACCCGCATGCCCCGGACCAGCACCCAAGCTTTGTTCGAGAGGCTCCGCGGGAAGCCGTCGGCGTAGCCGATCGGGAGCGTGGCGATGCAGGTTCTGCGAGCCGTGGTGAAGGTTGGGCCGTAACTGACGCCCGTCCCGGACTCGAGCCAGGCCACTCGAATCGGCCTCGCCCGCAGCGACATGACCGGCCGCAAGCCCGCGGCCGCGGCGGCGTTCTCCGCGGCGACGGAAAGGCCGTCCGGGACTATGCCGTACTGGGCGATACCAACCCGGACCACATCGTACGTGCCGGCGGTTGCCGCCAGAAGCCCGCCGCTGGCCGCCAGGTGGCGAGCCGGGAGCGTCACTCCCGCACCGGCGAGGAGTCCCGCGGCGAGATCGAAACGGCCGTCCTGGCCGGCGGTGATGCGTTCGTCGCCGGCCGCCTGGAGATGGGACCACAACCCGATGAGATGGGCGTGCGGACTGGCCTGGATCGTCGCCGCGACGGATGCCACTTCCTCGGGATGAACCCCGCCCCGCCCCAGACCCGTCTCCACTTCGATATGGATGCCGAGTCGAGCGGCGGTTCCTGTGCCGGCGTTCGACCGCCCCGGAACTGCCGCCTCTTCGAGCGCAGCGAGCGTCCGCTCGAGCAGGAGGTTGTCGCCGACCGTGATCGACACGCAATGGGCCAGCGCCTCGGGGGCGAGCTCGGCCGGGATCGGGAAAAGGATGACGATGGGGACCTGTATGCCGGCCTGGCGCAACTCGAGGGCCTCGTCGAAAGTCGCCACGCTCAGACTGAGGATGCCGTCGGCGACCAGCGCCCGGGCCACGGCCACGGCGCCGTGCCCGTATGCATCGGCTTTGACCACGGGCTCAACACGGACATCCGGCGGCAAGAGGCCCTTCAGAATCCGCACGTTGTCGACCAGCGCGTCCAGGTCGATCTCGAGCCAGGCCGTCTTGGGCAACGGCGGCAGAGAACCGCCCGGGCCGGCCTCGATCAACGGCTGGCGCGTGGCGGATATGCGGCTACCGGTGGCGGGAATCGTCTTCATGCAGCCCTCAGCGGCGGATCGACTTGACGCCGGCATCAGACCCGGCCGCTGATCCCGCGCCCGGCAGCGCCGCCAGCCTCTTGCGGGCGAGCGGCAATTCCGGGGCCAGGTCCGAGGCCATCAGACCGGCGTCGCCGAGACGGTCGCGTACGGCCTCGCCCGCCATGGCGTGGAGGTAGACGCCGAGCTGCGCCGCCGCGAAGGTGCCGAGTCCCTGAGCCAGCAACGCGCCGATAGTCCCGGCGAGTACATCGCCGGTGCCAGCACTGGCGAGGGCGGCGTTCTCGAACGGCGAGACCGCCGTCCTACCGTCGCGGTCGGCGATGACAGTCCGGGCGCCCTTCAGGACCACCACCTGGCCCCACTCTCTGGCGGCGTCGCGAGCGGCGGCGAGCCTGCCGGCATCGTCGAATACGAGATCGCCGAGCTTCTCCGGGTCGACTCCGTCGGCAGCGCGCAGCCTCATGAACTCGCCGACGTGCGGCGTCAGGACACAGCGAGCGGCGACTTCGGCCGGCCAGCCATCGACCGTGGCAAGGGACCGGAGCGCCTCGGCGTCCAGAACGGCCGGCATCGGGTCACCGTCCTCGTCCGGGCCGAGCAGCCCTCGTATCAATTCGGTCATCGAGAGGCTGGGCTTCAACCCCGGGCCCACGACAAGGGCATCGTGGTCGTGGTCGAGGATCCGGGCCAGCGCCTCCTCCGGATCGACTTCCTCGACCGCATCCTCCGGCAGCGAGAGCGTGGTTGCCTCGACGACCTTGGCCGCGAAGAGCGGCTGCAGCGATTCCGGCGTAGCCAGGGTCACGAGCCCGGCCCCAGCCCGGCCCGCGGCCGTGCAGACCAACAGCGCCGCGCCGGCATAATCGACGGATCCGGCCAGAACCAGCAACTTGCCGAACGTGCCCTTGTGACCCCTGGCCGGACGTGGCGGGAGTAGCGCCGCGGCAGTGCTGTCGTCCAGATAGATGGTTTCAGGAACGACTCGGTTCGGCATCCGACTCCTCCCCTGATTCACGGCCGGCAGCATGGCTGCCGCCGGCGGCCAATTGCGCTTCGGTCACGGCGACATCCCTGGCGAGAGCGCGCAACCGTTCGAAACGCTTCATCAGTGCCGCCTCTCGCTCACCGAGCCGCTCCTCGATGTCGGGCGGATAGAGGAAGCGGCCGCCCGCGGCTCTGACGCCGTAGGCTATCGCAACGGCGAATTCCGACTCGTGGCTGATCGAGATGGCTACGCGGCCCATGCCGAGCTGTTCGGCCCGCCGCTCGGCCCGGCCGTGCAGCTTCACCGCGGGCTGGCCGGTGGGCAGGCGCTCGATTTCGATATCGCGCCAGCCGATGCCGCGCACGCCCAGACCCAGCACCTTGGAGACGGCCTCTTTGGCAGCCCAGCGTCCGGCCATGGTCTCGGGCCGGCCTCGGACGTAGGCGCTCTCGGTCGGCGTCAGGACACGCCGCGTGAACCGGTCGCCGAAGCGGGCCAGCGAATCCTTGATACGAGAGACGCGGATGATATCGATTCCGAGTTCGGTCGTCTCGGGCGGCGGCGCCGGCAGCGCCGCGGCGAGTCCCGCGCCGGCGCTCGCCGGTTCCTCCGCCGCAGCAGGGGCGCCGGGTCCGGCGTGGGGATTCGATCGCCGCCTGGTGTCGGCCATCTACTCCACCGTCACCGACTTGGCCAGGTTCCGCGGCTGATCGACGTCGCGGCCGCGCTTGACCGCCACGTAGTAGGCGAAGAGCTGCAGCGGGATGACCGCCAGGATCGTGCTGAGCGGCTCGATTGTGTCGGGCACCCAGAGGACGTCGGTGGCCAATCGCCCGATCTGGTCGTCACCCTCGGTGGCCACAGCCAGGACGCGAGCGTCGCGGGCCTTGCCCTCCATCAGGTTGCTGATCAGCTTCTCGTACACGGCCGACCGGGTCGCAATCGCGACCAGCGGCACCTCGGCATCGAGAAGTGAGATGGGGCCGTGCTTCAGCTCGCCGGCGGCGTAACCCTCGGCGTGGAGATAGCTGATCTCCTTGATCTTGAGGGCGCCTTCGAGTGCCGCCGGATACCCGAACGACCGGCCGATGTACATGAATCCGGCTGCGCTCGCATATCTGTCGGCGATCTCCTCGGCGGCCACGGACAGCTCGATGGCTCTTTCCGCCTGCTCCGGCAGCCGGCGCAGCGCCCCGACGAGGTCGCGTTCGGTTTCGGCCGGCAGCCGGCCAAGCTGGTGGGCGATGTCGGCGGCGAGCATGACCACGGTCGCGACCTGGGTGACGAACGTCTTGGTGGCGGCGACCGCCACTTCGGGCCCCGCCTGCAGGAAGACCGACGCATGCGACTCGCGGGTTATGGCGGAGCCGACGGTATTGGTCACGGCCACGACCACGGCGCCGCGATCGCCGGCCAGGCGCGCTGCGGCGATCGTGTCGGCCGTCTCGCCCGACTGGGTTACGGCCACCACCAGCGTCCTGGCGTCGATCGGCGGCGGACTGTAGCGGAACTCGGACGCCACCGTGGAACGGGCCGGGACTCCAAGCCAGTCCTGGAAGAGAGCGGCTCCGACGAGAGATGCGTAGTAGGCGGTGCCGCAGGCGATCAGCTCGACACGATCGATCCCCGAGAGGCGGGTGCGGATGCCATCCAGCTCCTCCAGCCGGACCGACTCGCCTCGCAGCCGGCCGGTCATGGCTGCCGTCAGCGCGGCCGGCTGCTCGTGGATCTCCTTGAGCATGAAATGGGCGTAGCCGCCCTTTTCGGCCGCTTCTGCCGACCACGGGATGATGTCTATCGGCCGGTCGACCACGACTCCAAGCCGGTCGGTGATGGTGGCCGTGCCGGGTGTCAGGTCGGCCACGTCGCCGTCGGCCAGGAAGATGACGCGCTTGGTGTAGGCGATGATCGCTGCGGCGTCGGATGCCACGAAGCTCTCGCCGTCGCCCAGGCCAACGATCAGCGGCGCGTTCAGCCGTGCCCCCACGAGTCGCTGGGGTTCATCGCGATGCATCACGACCAGGGCGTAGGCACCCTCCAGCCGGCCCAGGGCAACTCGAACCGCGTCCGCGAGGTCGCCCTTGTAGGCATCTTCGACCAGATGGGCCACCACTTCGGTGTCGGTCTCGGACTTGAGCGTGTGGCCGCCGGCTACGAGTTCGTCGCGAAGTTCGCGGAAATTCTCCACGATGCCGTTGTGGATGACGGTGATGCGGCCCGTGCAATCGCTGTGCGGATGAGCGTTCAGGTCGCTGGGGCGGCCGTGAGTGGCCCAGCGAGTGTGGCCCAGCCCGATGCCCGCACTCGGCGGGCCGCCGCCGAGTGCGTCCGTCAGTACGGCAACCTTGCCGGCGCGCTTCTCGACGAAGAGATCTCCGTTGTCGGTGACCAGCGCAATGCCGGCGGAGTCGTAGCCCCGGTACTCGAGGCGGCGGAGGCCGTCGAGCAGGACCGGCCCGGCATCACGAGGCCCGGTGTATCCGACAATTCCACACATGTCATTTCACTCCGGGCTCGATTGCGTCGGCCCCCGACGAAGGTGGCTAGTTTAGCCGCTCCCCTGCCAGCGCAGCCAATCGGTCGGCCAGCTCCAGGACGAGCGCGCCATCCGAACCCTCGACCATGACCCTGATGGCCGGCTCCGTGCCGGACGGTCGGACGAGAACTCGCCCTCCCGGACCGAGCCGCGCCTCAGCGGCGGCGATGGCTCTTCGGATCGCCGGGTCGCCTTCCCACTGGTCCTTGTGGCGAGCAGGAACCGCTCGTTGCTGCTGTGGCAGCATCGGCACCGCAGACGCCAGATCGGCCAGGGTTCGGCCGGAACGCGACATGACGGCCAGTACCTCGAGAGCCGTAACGACGCCGTCGCCGCTGGTCGTGTGCTCGAGGATGATGACGTGGCCGCTCTTCTCGCCGCCCAGGCCGGCTCCGTTGACCAGCATGCCTTC
Source organism: Chloroflexota bacterium (assembly GCA_003171035.1). Lineage (GTDB taxonomy): Bacteria > Chloroflexota > Limnocylindria > Limnocylindrales > CSP1-4 > Fen-1039. Next base: position 8,793 of record PMXR01000015.1, on the reverse strand, counting down.
GAGGATGTACTTGTCCCCCACCGGCGTTCGAATGATCTGACCGCCCGCCTCCTCGACGACCTTCTGGAGACCGCCGTTCGAGAGGATCGAGACAACCAGCGAGTCGTTCGGAAGCTGGTGGCGGGCCAGTCGGTCGAGCGCCAGAATGCCCAGCACGGCGTCGCCATCGACCACGCAGCCCGCGGCGTCCACGGCGATGAGGCGGTCGGCATCGCCGTCGAGCGCGAACCCGACGTCGGCACCGCAGGCCGCAACTTCTTTGGCGAGTGCGGCGGGGTCGGTGGCACCGCAGCCGTCGTTGATGTTGGTGCCGTCCGGATCGTTGAACAGGACGTCCACCCTGGCACCGGTGGCACCCAGGATCCGGGCCGCGGCCATTCCGCCCGAGCCGTTGGCGCAGTCGATCACGACATGGAGGTCGGTAGATATCGCGGCCGCCAGACCTAGCCTGTGGGTCACGTACAGATCGAACAGATCGCGATCCTGGATCGCCAGACCCAGCTGTTCGGCCGGGGCGCCGGGCAACTCCTCGGAGTTCCAGATGAGCTGTTCGAGCTCGTCCTCGATCGCCTCTTCGAGTTTGAAGCCGCGCTCGTCGAGAACCTTGAGCCCGTTGTCGTGAGCGGGGTTGTGCGAAGCCGAAACCATGATCCCGGCCGCGAACTTGCCGGACCCCGTGATGTGGGCCAGTGCCGGAGTGGGCACGACGCCGACGAGGTGAACGTCGACTCCCATGCTGGTGGCACCGGCCACGATCGCGGCCGCGAACATGTCGCCGGACCGCCGGGTGTCCTGGCCGACCACGATCGGCCGTCCTGCACCGGCCAGGCGGTGTGCCGTCGCGCGGCCCAGGGCGTAAGCCAGGGTTGGTTTCAGATCGACGTTGGCGATGCCACGGATACCATCCGTGCCGAACAGGCGGGGCAAAGGCGCTCCTACGAAGGTATTGGACTGGGAGATGGGACCGCCGCGGGAGCGATGGTCACGGTGATCTGAGAGGGGCTTATGGCCAGGACTCTTATGCCCGCCGGAGCAGAGAACGTGAGGTTGACGGCGTGGGATCCGGTGTCGAGGCCGGCGACCGACATGCTGGCCACGAGGGTCGCGGGATCGAGGGCACTGAGCGCAGCCGTGGCTCCGCCGAGGGTCACGATCACGCTTGGAGCGGAAAGAGTATAGGCGCGATCCGACCGCGCCCCGTCCATGACGACCCCGACCGTCAGGCTTCGGGTCGAGATCGGCGACTGGAGATGGATCACGACGGATATCTGGGTCGCGGTGTCGGAGGTCACGTTGTCGGGAAGGGCCAGGTTCACCTTGACCGATATATCGCTCGTGGCGCCCGAGACCGAGATCGGCGCCGTGTTGGCCTTGCCCTTGAGCAACGCCAATGCATCTGCTTGCCCCTGGACCTCGACGGTAGGCGGCGTAATGTCGATCGACGTTATGTAGTAGCCGGGCGCAGGGTTGCCGTGAATGGCGTCGGCCACGTCCACGGGGACGGTCTCCGATCTGGTCTCGCTGTTCACCCGAATGGCGACGTGCACCGTGCGGGGACTGAAGGTCACGTTGTCGACGGGATTGCCGGAAGCGTCGATCGCCACCAGGTCCGGGTCCTGACTCACGTCTAGACCCGACGAGTCGATCCGGACGCGGGCCTCGGCGTACGCGACACGGCTGACGATCGACGCCGCCCCGGAGACTGACACCGAACTGGAGCTCAGCTGGGGCGTGCCGGGCTGGATCCCTGCCGGCGGCGTCGGGTAGTCGACGTGAACATCAACGGTCCTCTGGATGATCTGGTCCAGAGTCACCCTGATCTGCTGCGGCTGGTAGTCGACGACCTGGATACGCTGGTCGGTGGAGACGAGCTGGACCTTGACCCAGGAGTAGTCGCTGTCGCTGACCTTGGCTCCGGTGAGGTCGATCGTGGCGCGGAAGCTCGACTGTGAGATCGGCACGTCGGCTGGGGCCAGGTACTTGATATCCCGGACCGCAGGCATCGGATCGGGCTTCACCAGGTACGAGTTCGGTGGCTGGTTGACCGTCTCGACGGCGACCGTGCCCGGGAATTGCTGGGTGGTCTGGAGAACGACCATCGCGCCGTAGAGCATCACCGCCAGCAGGATGGCCCCGATCTTGAGCGGCCAGTTCCGGAAGATGAACCTGACGATCCTCATGACGCTTGCTCCCGATCCGGGTTCTCGTCGGTCAGCGGATCCGGCTCATGTGCACCCGGAGCCTTGCGGGGAACGTCGACGGCACGGCTGAGGCCTCCGAAGCGTGCCCGTCGCGCAAATTCGCGGACCGTCGGCACCACGCGCCGGGCCGGCGGCCGCTGGGGCCTCAGCCTCGAAGCCGTTTGCGGATGAAGCAGAGCGGCGAGCGAGCGAGCGAGTTTGGGCTCATCGAGATTGCGGACGATGCGAGCCCTCTCTACCAGGCTGATCTGGCCGGTTTCCTCGGAGACGACCACGACGATCGCGTCGGTTTGCTCGGTCATGCCGAGAGCGGCCTTGTGCCTGGTCCCGAATCGCTCCAGCGGGATGGTGGTCTCGGCCGACGGCAAGACCGCACCCGCGGCCAGAATGGTGTCGCCCCGGATCACGACCGCCCCGTCGTGCAGGGGGGTCTTGGGCGAGAAGAGGGTTACGAGCAAGTCGGCCGAGACATCGGCGTGGAGCATGACCCCGTTCTCGGCGATCTCCTGCAGGCCCGTCTCCCGCTCCAGGACAATCAGCGCGCCGTGGCCTTCGCGAGAGAGACGTTCGGCGGCACTTGCCACTTCGGTAGCCACGTGGATGGCGGTGGACTGCTCCGCCGGTGAGATGAGCCATCCCAGGGACCCCAGGCGTCCGATTCGATCAAGCGCCCGACGCAGTTCGGGCTGGAAGACGACGACCAGGGCGAAGAGGCCGACGTAGGCGCTCGTCTGGAGGATTAGTCGAAGGAGCTGGAGGTCGAACGTGACCGCCGCCGCGTAGACCACCAGCAGCAGGCAAACGCCAATAACCAGCCGTACCGCACGCGTCCCTCTGATCAGGCTGAACAGCCAGTAGATCAGCAGTGCCGTGATCGCGACATCGGCCACAACGTTCGGGCTGACTTCGTTTAGCGCCGACTGAAGCAGTGGCATCGGACGACAAGTGTATACCGCCGAGCGTCCGCTTCAGGCTCAGGCGACCGCCGCCAAGTGCGTCGGACGGTCCGCGTCCGGCGGTCTCAGGCGCAGAGCGCGCCCAGCCGCTCGTCGTTGGGGAAGGCTCGGGTCGCGACGGCGCAGAGTCTCTGACGGGTCGCCTCGTCGTTGTTGAGCTCCGCAAGTCGGCCGAGAAGGGCCAGCTTTTCGGCCGCCAGGCCGTTCCAGTCCCGGGCCACGTACAGCTCGACCAGAACGAGGTGGGCGTCGACGTCACCGGGCGCCTTCTGCAGAAGCCTATGGGTGGCATCGAGCCCCGCATCGAATCGCCCCTCACGGGCGTACGCTCGAGCTGTCCAGAGCAGCAGTGAATGCAGCGTCGTGCTGTCGCCCGCGAGATCGGCGGCTTCCGCCGCGGCCAGCAATTCATCGCCCGTCGGTTGGTGCTGGCTCTCGCCTACCGTCCCGAGATTCGCGGTTGCGTCGAAAGGACCTTCCATCACGCCAACGGCAGCCAGGATGGGCTCGAGCGCGGCCGAGACCGCCGCCTCCGCCGGATCGGCCAGCGACGGCTGCGAGCCTCCCGGCTTGGTGATCCTGGCGGCCAGGTCGGCCGCCGGCCAGTCCTCCGCGGCCGACGAGCCAGCCGGCTTCCCCCGGCCGGACGCAGCCACATCGACCTCCGTCGCGCCGTCGGAACCGTCCTCGCCTGCCACCTCAACGCGCCGCAGTTCCTCGCGTTTGGCGGCGGAGCGAAAATCGCTCTCGGGCCACGCCGGCTCGACACGCTTGGGAGGCGTCCGAACTTCAACCACGAGCTCGGCCTGCTCCGACGGTTGGGTTTCCGCCTGGTCGGCTGCGTCTGCCGCAGCGTCGGCTGCCGCTGCCATTGCCGCCCAAACTGGCCTGCCGCCGGATGGGGCGCTGACCGCCGAGCGGGTGGCTTCGATCGCGGCGGCACTCGGTTCATCGCGCAGTCGGAGTGCCCGCGCCAGCAACTGCTCCGCGGCCTGGTCCCCCGCAGAAAGCCGGATCTCGCGGAACAGACCGCGCTGATGCCGCACTCTCTCGGGTGAATCCTCCAGCTCCAAGGCCCGCCGGAGTGTGTCGGCCGCCTCGGGCAATCGCCCGGCAGCTTCCTGGATCTCAGCCACGTGGTCGAGAGCCTGGGCCGCGTCCACGCGCTGGCCGGCAGTTGTGAGGGCTTCGGCCTGCCCGAGCAGGGCTCCCTCGTCGTGCGGTGCCCGAGCGACCGCGGCTGCGTACTCCACGAGAGCTTCTTCGAGGTGGCCCAGTCTCAGCAATACTCCACCGAGACTGGTGTGAGGCAGAGCACGTGACGGGGCGATGGACGCGGCGGATCTGTAGGCCTCGAGAGCCTCTTCCAGGGCGCCGCGCAGAACGGCGACGTGGCCGACGCGCAGTGCTTCCTTGTACCGCTCGTATAGATCGTCCGTCATGACTACATCATGACTTCTGCCGGGTCCCACGTCTCAAGTACCTGAGGCGAATGGCCCCGTCGGTTTCTCCTACGCCAGATGTCCAGTTCGACCGCCGGGATCGGCCCGCGAGGTCGGGCGTTGTGCACCGCGGCAGGTCGCCGCCGACCCGTCCGCGGCCAGTCCACGGACAGAAAAGCAAACCGCCGAAGCCTCGCGGCCCCGGCGGTTCCTTGACTTCGATTCAATTACCGGCGATAACCCAACCTGATGCCACGAGACCCAGCGCGGCTCCTGCGAGTTCGAACATCGAACTTCTAGGCGCCGTTTCGGCGCCACGGATGCCACGAGACCCAGCGCGGCTCCTGCGAGCCGGCTCCTGCGTCGCCGTTCCGGCGAGTTCAGGGCTAGGCGGGGTCGAGCACGCGAACGAGCGCACCGACGTGCGTGAGTGAGCGCGCGCAGAACCCAACGACGCCGTGGACCGCCCGAGCGGCGACCTCAGTTATCGCTTCGTATACTGCGGGGCCTTGCGGGCTCGCTTGAGTCCGTACTTCTTGCGTTCCTTCATTCGCGGGTCGCGGCTCAGAAGCCCGGCCTGGCGAAGAGGAAGGCGGTGGCCCTCGGGGTCCATCTGCAGAAGTGCGCGGGCGATGCCGTGGCGGATGGCTCCGGCCTGACCTGTGACGCCGCCGCCCTCGACCTTGATCTGGGCGTTGTAGATGCCTTCGGTGCCTGTCACCTTGAACGGCATGCGGACGTCGGCCTCGTCGATGGCGTTGCCGAAGTGCGCGTCCAGGGTTCGGTCGTTGACAACGATTTCACCTGAGCCTGGAACGAGTCGGACACGAGCCACCGCCGTCTTGCGGCGACCCGTCCCGTAGTAATACGCTGGGGTGGTCATCACGCTCCTCGTCAGGCGAGCGGCTCGGGCCGCTGGGCCTGGTGCGGGTGCTCCGGGCCGGCATAGACCTTGAGCTTGGTTATTTGCTGGGCGCCGATCCGGTTGTGCGGCAGCATTCCCTTGACCGCGCGCCGGATGACTTCCTCGGGTCGCCGATCCAGAAGGTGGCCGAGGCTCTCGGACTTCAGGCCGTGCGGATAACCGCTGTGGCGCATGTACATCTTGGTTTCGCGCTTGGCCGAAGTGACATGGATCTTGCCCGCATTCACGACCACAACATGGTCGCCGGAATCCATGGTCGGGCTATAGAGGGGCTTGTTCTTGCCTTCCAGGACACGGGCAATTCGCGACGCCAGACGGCCGAGCGTCTCGTCCGTCGCGTCCACGACGTACCAGCGTCGCTCGATCTCGCTTTCACGGACCGTATAAGTCTTCGCGGTCATCGTTCTCCGTTCGGTCTGGCCGTCGTACTCACCTGCGTATCCCTGGCCCTCATGGGCCCCAGGACTACGCGCCTCAGGCATAAGCCCTTCGCGGGGGCCGTGGCCCCGTTGAATGCCGCTCGCTTCGACGCAAGCGCCTCGGCGACTGCCTCTTCATTTGTCCTGCCGTGCCCGACCTCCAGGAGGCCGGCCACGATCCTGCGCACCATTCCGCGAAGGAAGGCGTCGGCCGCGACGTCGATCGTCACGAGCGACCCTGCCCGCCGGACCCGGACCGAGTGAACGGTCCTCACCGGCTGCCGGTGCGTTGCCCCGAAAGCGCTGAAGTCGTGTCTGCCCACCAGGGCCGACCCGGCCCGCTCCATCGCGGCGGTGTCGAGCTGGTCCCGCACCCCGAGCGCAAAACGCTCGCGGAGCGGGCTTCGCGGCCCGTTCCAGACGGTGTAGCGATACTCCCGATATCGCGCCGCGTAGCGTGGGTTGAACCCGGCCGGGACGCGCCGCACCTCGCGGATTGCCACGTCCTCCGGCAGCAGAGCGTCGAGCGCTCTGGCCAGCTCCTTCGCCGGTCTGCCCTTCGGATCGGTGAACGAGATCACCTGCCCGATTGCATGAACACCGGCGTCGGTTCGTCCAGCCGCCACGACTCTGACCCGGCTTCCGCCGGAGATCGTCGCCAGTGCGGCTTCGAGTTCTCCCTGGACCGTCCGTGCCCCAGGCTGAACCTGGAACCCGGCAAAGCCCGTGCCGTCATATTCAACCCGTGCGGCGTACCGCACGGGTGTGCCCTCTCGAGCACTCATGAGGCGCTACCTGATGGCCGCTCCGGTGGTCATCACACTAGCTCGATCTGGACGATCGGAGCCGCGTCGCCGTAGCGCTGGCCGAGGTGGACGATCCGGGTGAATCCCGAAGTCCGATCGGCGTACTTGGGGGCGATCTCGTCGAAGAGCTTCGTAACCACGAGCGGTTCGTTCGGGAATTCCGCCACCACAGCCCGTCGCGCCGCGAGATCGCCACGCTTTGCGAGCGTGATCATCTTCTCGACCCGACCCCTGATCTCTTTGGCCTTGGCCTCGGTGGTCTGGATGCGCTCGTAGCGCAGGACCGAAACGCAGAGGTTCTTGTAAAGGGCCAGGCGCGGGCCCTGCTTACGGCTCAGCTTGCGGCCGTCGATACGGTGGGCCATTGCTCAGGCCTCCTCGGGGGGCAGGTCGTCGAACTGCTCATCTTCATCGACATCTTCGAGGTCGTCGCCGAGCGCCGAGTCGTCCGTGTCGGGGAGGATGAATCCGCGCATGCGCAGCCGCTCTTTCATCTCGTCGAGCGACTTCTTGCCGAAGTTGCGCATTCGCAGGAGGTCGTCGTCGGAGAGCTGCAGCAGCTGCCCGACCTTGACGATGTTGTTGCGCTTCAGCGAGTTGTAGGCCCGCATCGGCAGATCGAGCTCCTCGATCGGCATGTCGAGCATGTTCGGAGGAAGCTGCGGCGCATTGCTCGCGGCTCGATCCGGCCCGACGGCCACGAGGCCGATATTGGCGAAGAGCGAGAACTGGCGGACGAGGATGTCCGCTGCTCGACCCAGCGCCTCCTCGGGCGAAATCGTTCCGTCGGTCTCGAGCTCAATCGTGAGCTTGTCGTAGTTGGTCATCTGTCCGACGCGAGTGTTCTCGATCGAATAGTTGACCTTGCGAACGGGCGTGAAGATTGCGTCCACCGGAATGACACCGATGGGGTTCGACTCGGCTCGCTCGGCAGCGAGGTAGCCGACGCCCTTCTCGACCGTGAGGTCCATCTCGATGGTGACGTCGTCCGAGTCCAGGGTCATGATCGGTAGGTCGGGGTTTATCACCTCGACGTCGGCCGACTCCTGGATATCGGCGGCGGTGACGAGACCGGCACCGCTCTTGATGAGCTTGAGCTGGACGGGGTGAGTCGCGAAGCTCTTGAGACGGAGCCTCTTGACGTTGAGGACGATCTGAGTCACGTCCTCCTTCACGCCCGGGATGCTCGTGAATTCGTGATAGACGTCACGAATCTGGATCGCCGTAACGGCCGCGCCCTCGAGTGAGGACAGCAGTACCCGTCGGAGGGCGTTACCCAGAGTGACGCCGTAGCCGGCCGGAAGCGGGCTCGCTTCGTACTTTGCGTACGAGCCGAGCTCTTCGACCGGCGCGATCTGCGGGCTCTCGAGTTCGATCATCTGCGGGCGTTACCTCGAGTAGTACTCGACCACGAGCTGCTCGTTGAGATCGAGCGGCATCTGGTCGCGGCGTGGGGCGGTCAGGACGGAACCGGCTAGCTTTGCTCCGTCGACGCTAAGCCACTCCGGGACCTGGCGCGACTTGATGGCCTCAACGGCCTCCTTGAAGGGTTCGCGGCTGCGATGCGTCTCGCGGACCTCGATCTTGTCGCCGGGCCGGAGCTGCAGCGACGGGATGTTGGTGACGCGACCGTTCACAACGAAGTGGGCGTGGCCCACCATCTGGCGCGCCTCGGCACGTGAGACCGCGAAGCCCAAGCGATAAATGACGTTGTCGAAGCGAAGCTCCAGCATTCGAAGCAGGTTCTCGCCGGTCACGCCGGGCGTAGAACTGGCCGTCTCGAAGTAGCCCTGGAACTGACGCTCCAACACGGAGTAGACGCGGCGGATCTTCTGCTTCTCGCGAAGCTGAAGGCCGTAGTCCCCAACCTTGCGGCGGCGGACACCGTGCTGTCCGGGGGGCGCCTGCCGGCGTTCGAACGCGCACTTCTTCGAATAGCAGCGAGTGCCCTTCAGAAAGAGCTTCGCGCCTTCACGGCGGCACAGGCGGCAAACGGGGTCGGTGTAGCGGGCCATCTACCAGTCCTCCTAGACGCGGCGCCGCT
>PMXR01000060.1:75552-76250 GCA_003171035.1 Chloroflexota bacterium | reverse complement strand
ACGATCACCTTCGGCAACCGGCTGGCGTCGCGAATCGTGGCGGTGCCGGGCGTCCGCGAGGAAGAAGCGCTCGAGGCGGCTCTGCTGACCTCCATCGAGGACGAGACGCCGGAAGGAAGGTCGGTCGTCGAGCTTGCTCGGGCACGGCTGACAGCGCTCGATGCGGCGGCCACGGGAGCGGGCGCCAAAGCGGCGCCCGTCGGCGGCCGAACCGCGAACGCCGCGGGCACGGCCACCGCCCCGACCTCGCTGCCGGCCGGCGCCACCGTCGTCCCGTTCAGCGCCGAATCGCGGACCAGCGGCGTGATCCTGGCCGACGGCACGGTCCTCCTCAAGGGCGCCGTGGACGCCATCGAAGCCGCGCTCGCCGCCGCCGCTCCGCCGGAGCTGAAGACCCTCGCCGACGAGATCTCCTCGCTCGGTGCAACGCCGCTTGCCATCCGCCGCAACGGCCGGCTGCTGGGCGTGATCGAGCTCAAGGACACGGTCAAGCCCGGCCTCAAGGAACGCTTCGACGAGTTGCGCCGAATGGGCATCCGAACCGTCATGGTCACCGGCGACAACCCGCTGACCGCCAAGACGATCGCCGCCGAAGCGGGCGTGGACGACTTCATGGCCCAGGCCAAGCCCGAGGACAAGATCGCCCGCATCCGCGCCGAGCAGGCCGACGGCCACCTCGTGGCGATGACCGGCGACGG
>PMXR01000060.1:47936-75528 GCA_003171035.1 Chloroflexota bacterium | reverse complement strand
GACTCGGACCCGACCAAGCTGATCGAAGTCATCGCCATCGGCAAGCAGCTGCTGATCACACGCGGCGCGATCACGACCTTCTCGATCGCCAACGACGTGGCCAAGTACTTCGCCATCCTGCCGGCCATGTTCGTTGTCGCCTACCCGGAGCTGAACTCGCTCAACGTCATGGGCCTGGCCCGGCCGGAGAGCGCGATCCTTTCGGCGGTCATCTTCAACGCGCTGATCATCATCGCCCTGGTTCCGCTCTCGCTCCGAGGCGTGGCCTATCGCGCCGCGCCGGCCGCGGACCTGCTCCGCCGGAACCTCTTGATCTACGGCGTCGGCGGCATATTCGCCCCGTTCATCGGGATCAAGTTGATCGACCTCTTCATCACTGCCATTCATCTGGCCTAGGAGTTGACGATGCGAAGCTTCATCAGAACCCAGCTCTGGCCGGCGGTATCGGTCCTGCTGGCGATCACGGTGATTACCGGGTTCTTGTACCCGGCTGCGGTGACGGCCGCCGCGCAGGCGGTCTTTCCGAGCCAGGCCAACGGTTCGATGATCACGGTCGACGGCGCGACCGTCGGCTCGAGCCTGATCGGCCAGGCTTTCGACGACCCGAAGTACTTCTCCGGCCGGCCGTCGGCCGCGGGTGCCGGCTACGACCCGACCCTCTCGGGCGGCTCGAACCTGTCGTCCACGTCTCAGACGCTGATCACCGACATCACCCAGCGGGTCGACGACCTGCGCAAGGCCAACGGCAACGCGCCCGTACCGATCGAGCTGGTCACCGCCTCTGCCTCCGGCCTCGACCCCGACATCAGTCCGGCTGCCGCGGAGTATCAGGTCGCCCGCATTGCGAAGGCGCGCGGGATGACCGAGGATCAGGTCCGAGCCGTGGTCGCGCGCCACACCACGCAGCCGTTCCTCGGCTTCATCGGCGCGGCCTCGGTCAAGGTTCTGGAGCTCAATCTCGATCTGGATGGGCTGCTGAAATGACAACTGAGTCGGCCGGCCCCACTCGCCCAACAGGCGATCAGATGATGGCCCGGCTTGCCGCCGAGCAGAAGCCCGAGCGCGCCCGGCTGCGTATCTATATGGGCATGGCTCCGGGCGTCGGCAAGACATACAAGATGCTCGAGGAGGCCCACCGCCGCCACGACCGCGGCACCGACGTGGTCGTGGGTTTCGTCGAGACGTACGGCCGCAGCCACACAGCCGCCCAGCTCGACGGCCTCGAGATCGTGCCGCGGCGTCGCGTGGAATACCGCGGCGTCGCCGTCGAGGAGATGGACCCGGACGCGATCATCGCCCGCCACCCGGCCGTGGCCCTGGTCGACGAACTAGCCCACAACAACGTCCCGGGCTCGGTCCGTGAGAAGCGCTGGCAGGACGTGGAGGCGATCCGCGACGCCGGCATCGAGGTCATCAGCACCTGCAACGTCCAGCACGTCGAGTCGATCGCGGACGCGGTCGAGACGATCCTGGGAGTGCCGGTCCGCGAGCGGATCCCCGACGATGTGGTCCGGGGCGCCGACGAGATCGAACTCGTGGACATGAGCCCGCACGCACTCCGCCAGCGGATGCGCCACGGCAACGTGTACCCGGCCGAACGCGCCACTCTGGCTCTGGACCGCTTCTTCACCGAGCCCAACCTGACTGCCCTGCGCGACCTGTCGCTGCGGTTCGTCGCCGGCAAGGTCGACGACCAGCTGGAAGGGATCGTCAGCGAGCGCGGCCTGCACGTAGGTCCGGTCACGGAGCGGGTGATGGCATTGGTCGACGAATCGGTCGAGTGCCGGCGGGCGCTGCGCCGGGCCGCCTCGATCGCCAGCGCACTCCACGCTCCGTTGCTTGCGGTTGCAGTCGATACGCCCGGGGTCCAGCTGTCGCGGGACCGGCAGCAGAACGTCAAGTCGAATCTCGATTACGCCGTCGATCTCGGCGCCGAGATCATCCGGGGCGAAGCCGCCGACATGGCTCGCGGCGTGGAGGAGCTGGTCCGCGAGCGCCGCGTGACTCACCTGGTCCTCGTCCATCGACCACACCGCGGTCTTCACGTCGGGCGGGCGTCGCTGGCCGATCGGCTGCTGGATGCGGTCCCCGGCCTGGAGGTCCACCTCGTCGGGGATCCGGCACCGACCGCCCGGTCGAACTGACGCCCGGCACGTACGATGCCGGCCGTGGATGTGTCGACCTCGGGTCCGACTCGGCCCAAGTTGCCTTCGATCCGTTGCGGACGTCGCTTGCGACCGTGGCCGAGGTCATTCGCCGCGCCGGCTACGAGGCGCAAGTCGATCGCGCCGAGCCGTTCATGCCGAGAGAACGTCGCGGCCTGCTCGCCCGACTGGGCATGGGCAGTTAGCGGTCGAGCTGTCGGATCGATCCGGCGCTCCCTGGCACTCGGTCGCCCGTCCAGAAAGTGCGTCTGATCTGGTCGTGGCGAGAACTTGAACCGGCGGGTCCCACATGCCGGATCGTCGTGCCGAGCTGGATCGCAGACGCGCTGGCCCAGGCTGCTACAGCAGTGGCTGGCTGCGGCCGCAGCCAGGCCAACAATGATGGATCCGGAGCCCTAGAGGACGCCTGTCACGGAGGCCGGGAGGGTCGCAACGATCGGGAGGCAGAGGCACAAGCCCACAAGAAGGCCGAGCAGACGACGCATCTTGCCACCCCTTCTTTCACACTCAGGCCACCGATGGCCGCCGGTGGCCGGTCACGCCGCCCGCAACCACATGCGGGACAGCCGTAGCCTAGGCTGGGGCTCTGGTGTTCTAAAGACTGACCTAATGGCGAGCACCGGTGAACGTAAGTCCCCTTCAGGCGGCAACCGAGCACCCAACGCCTAGGTCGCGGTGTGACGCGGGGCGTCAGTTCACTCCGCGACCACTCCATCCTCGGCGCGGGGCGGCAGAGGCGATCAGCGTGCAGGCTGGACCAGCCTACCCCGCGCCAAACAAAGACGCCCGGCCGGTAGGCCAAGCGTTCCGTGCGGATGAGCTGGTTATGGTTGTGGCGAGTGGAGTCAGCCCGACGCTATACCGGCAAGAGTACGAGCTGCGACTCGCAGATTGACGGCCTCACAAAAAGTCTCCACGGACGCCGGCGTCCGTGGAGACTTCAACCAGGTGTTCTGGAAAGTGGATCAGACCTTAGTGATCTTGTTGGCCTGAAGCGTAATTGCAGTCTGGGCCAGTGCTCGACCGTTCAGAACTGCGCCCGTCCGTAGCGCAATGTTCTTCTTGTCCAGAATGTTTCCGTTGAATGTCGAGGTGGTTCCCAGAGTTGTCGTCCCGGCGACTTGCCAGAAGATGTTCTTGGCCTGTGCGCCGCCCGCGAGGATGACCTTCGTGGCAGAGCTGATACTGAGAGTCCCGGCGATCTGGAAGATCCAGACATCGTTCTTGCCGCCTGAGAGGGTGACATTTGTCGGGATGGTGACGTCGGTACCCCACTTGTAGACGCCGGGGGCGAGCGTCAGCCCACCGATCTTTCCGGCGCCCAGGCCCGTAGCGCCAGCCGCGCGCCCTGCTGCGTCCGTGTAGGCAGTCTCCATGTCCTTCACGGCCACCGTCAGCGTGCTCGGAGTCGGGACCGAGTAGTTGGCTGCATAGACTCGGGCGGTTACGAGAGACGATCGGGAGAAGGTACCCGAGCTATCCCGCACCAACCCAAATCCGGTAATGGCAGTCGCGGCGATTGGGCTCACTCCGATGCTGCCGGTAATCTTGGTGGCTCCAGTGGTTGAGATTCCTGCCTTGGACAGAAGCACGTAATTGCCGGCTGTTCCAAGGTCCACTGATGCCGGCCCGGCCGCTGTGAGGGCCGGAGCGTTGGTTGCCGCGGCAGTGCTCGTCGGGCCGGTCGAGACTGTCGCGCTTGATGAGGCAGAGTCGGTCGGAGTCGGGATTGCCGAAGCGCTTTGGCTCGACCCCGCGGTCGATGTCTGACTCGTGGACCCGCTGGGACTGGCGCCGCTACTGGCGCAGCCGGCTGCCACGATGCCGATGAGCAGCACCACGGCTACGAGTTTGATAGGAACGATGGCTTTGCGGTTCACTGGTTAGTCTCCTTGCCCACCTATCGTGGGCTGACGATGTATGTGCTCGGTCCGCTCCCTTCGAACTGTTCGGGATGCGGGCAATACGGCTGCCAGGTCAGCAACGGGCGAACCGGGTTCTCTGGGGTTGTCGTCGGCATCCGGGGAAGCGGGGCACCTGGCCCCCCGCCGGGACACGCTCCGGCCGCTGCTGCCATTGACGGTAAGCTGGACCTGGGCCTGCCGCGAGGATGAATACCCTGGCTCTCGCCTGCGGAGTCAAGAACCCTGCGCCTGGGCATGGGCATGGGCAGGTAGCGGTCGAGCCTTCGCGGGTGGATTTGGTGGAGCTACAGGGACTCGNNCCAGCTGAGCTATAGCCCCACGAGTGCGCTGCTAGAGCGCCCTGCCGATCGGGTGCCGACCAGCGCGGCGCATCATACCGCATCGCCGCACCGGGCGGATAGGCAGGGCTGCGCGTGCCATTGCTGGGCGGGCCAATTGCCGGGCGGGGCAATCTAGCGCCCAAGACGATCGACCACACCGCAGCCGTCAGCCCGCCCCGGCGTCGTGTCAAACGGCTCTGGCAGATCATCCGGCGCGAGGACCAGACTGCGGGCAGGCAGCGATGGCGGGCGGCTCGGGGTAAGCGTCGCTTGGTCATCGCCAAAGGAGGTTTCCATGTTTGGACGTCGAGGCGCGAGCGTAGCCGTATCCTGCCTCTTGGCAGTTACGAGCATCCTGTTGGTCCCGGCCGCGGCCCTGGCCGACTCGATCACAGTCACCGGGACGGTGACCGGGCCGCAAGGACAGCCACTCGCTGGTATCCAGGTTACGGACCCGTGGGACAGCTCGGCCGCGACGACGACGGACCCCCAGGGCCATTACGCCATCACCGTGGCCCAGGGCGGTGGACTCATCTTCATCGATCCGAGCGGCATGTACCTGCCGGGCTGCGACTCCTACGAATCCCCGGGCACTACGGTCGTGACCGACCCAAATGGCAATGGCGAATGCGCGGGGATCGGATCAGTGGGGATCGGATCAGTTGAGTTGGACGTCACGCTGACGGCGCTGGCTTCGCACATCTCGGGCACCGTTCGGGGGCCCAACGGGCTACCTCTGGCTGGTGAGACCCTCACGACCATCTCGGACTTCTGGACCACTTCCACGACCGATGCTGCGGGCCACTACCGCCTCGACGTCCCGGCCGGAACACACACCATCATGATCACCCCCGATCCCTCGAGCATCGGGGGCTGCTACAACGCGAATGCCGCCGGAAAGGTGTCGCCCTACGGTTGCACGTCCGTTGTGGTCGGGAATGTGGCGTCGATCGTCCTTCCGGATATCCAGCTTGCCAGGGCCCTGTTTGTGCACGGCCAAATTGATCTCCCGGTGAGTCTCCAGGCCGACTCCGGCGGCGTTTCGGTTTGCCTGTCCAGCCCCGCGTGGACGATCTGGCTTGGTGGCAAGGGCCGTTGGTGCGGGCCCTTCGAGACCTGGACCGATCTGGCTGGCGGATACACATTCGCCGCGCTGCCGGGAACGTACACACTCCAGATGTGGTGGCTCCAGCCCGATCAGCCCGATGAGGTGGGCTGCTACTCCAACGGTCCCGGTGGTTCCAGCTTCTCACTGGATCTGTCGAAATGCACGCCGATAACCGTAGGCGGCGACATGACGGCGCCCACGGTCACGATCCCAGGCCCGGGCCAGACACCGGTCTCCGGCGGGAGCTCGGTTACCGTCGCTCCGGTCGAGACTGGCGCTCCGGTCGAGACCGGCGGGTGGATCCAGGCGACCGTGACCTTCAGCAGCGTCACCGGCGCCGGCGTGACCAGCATGGACGTCAGCCAGACCGGACCCGCCCCGGGTGACTTCCAACTTGGGTCGAACCTGACCTACTACGACCTCGACACGACCGCTACCTTCAGTGGCCCGGCGACGATCTGCCTGAGCTACGACCCGGGGAACTACACCGATCCCTCAAACGTTCGCCTCTACCACTACGACGGCGCCAGTCAGGCATGGGTGGATATCACTACCTCAAAGGGCACAGGGCTCATCATCGGTCCGTATGTCTGCGGTCGGACGAGCTCTTTCTCGCCGTTCACCATCGGTGAGGCGTCGGGGCCTGTGCAGTCTGCTCAGTCGATCGCATTCGAGCCGCTGGGCACTCAGACGTACGGCGCGCCTCCGATCAGCCTGACCGCAACGGCCTCGTCTGGTCTGCCGGTGAGCTACTCGGCGGCCGGCCAGTGTTCAATTGATAGCAGCACTTTGAAGATCGGTAGTGTCGGCAGCTGCAGCGTGGCGGCTTCTCAGGCCGGCGACGACTCCTGGCTTGCGGCGAGCCCGGTGACGCAGAGCTTCACCATCAACCCGGCTCCGTTGACGATCGGCGCCCCCAGCCCGATCCGAGCCTACGGAGCATCCAACCCGGCTCTGGCCCCAAGCTACTCCGGCCTTGTGGCCGGTGACACGGCGGCGAGCCTGACTACCGCTCCTACTTGTACCACTCTGGCCACGAGCTCCAGCCCGGCCGGCAGCTATCCGGTCGCCTGCTCAGGCGCGGTCGATCCCAACTACACCATCAGCTACGTAGCGGGGACGCTCACCGTCGCGATAGTCGATCGGTTCGTGACGCGCGCCAACACGACGCTCACGGTGTCCGCTCCGGGCATCTTCGCTCTCACCACGGGCAACGTGTCCGCGGTCGGCGTGACCAGCGCCCCTCAGGGCAAGCTCACTCTGTCGGCCGGCGGAGCGTTCACCTACGTGCCCAAGAGCGGCTTCGTCGGCACCGATACGTTCACGTACAGGGCCACGCTGAATGGCTCGACCGGACCGGCGACGACGGTCACCATCTATGTTCTGGGCAATGGAGCTAACTGCAAGGACTGCAACCTCTCCGGGTTGAGCCTCGGCGCGGTCAACCTTTCAGGCAGCAACCTGAGTTCGGCCGATCTGACCGGCACGGGTCTCGCCGGCGCCAATCTGACCGGGGCGAACCTGTCCAACGCCACCCTCTCCTATGCCACGCTCTCGGGCGCCAATCTGACCGGCGCGAACCTGTCCAAAGCCAGTCTGTCCAACGCGACCATGAACGGTGCCAATCTCACGGGGACGAACCTGTCGAACGCGAACTTGATCGCCGCCAGCCTCACACAAGCGAACCTCACGGGCGCGAACTTCTCAAAGGCCAACCTGTCGAACGCGAACCTAAACGGGGCAATCACGACAGGTGCCAACTTCAACGGCGTCACCTGGTCGGCCACCACCTGCGGCGACGGAACCAACAGCGACGGCCACGGTCACACCTGCGTCGGACACTGAGCCTGCCTATAGCCCCACGAGTGCGCTCCTAGAGCGCCCTGCCGAGCGGGTGCAGACCAGGGCGGCGCGTCATACGGCATCCGTCCCGTCGGCGGATGCCGCGGCGGCTTCGGCATCGGCGGTGGCCGCGGCGTCGGCGTCGGCTGCGGCACCGGCTTCCGCGGCTGCGGCTTCGGTCGCCAGCCGGCCGAGGCGGACATTCATGGCCACGAGCGAGATGGCTCCGCCGCCGGCCGTGGGCAGCACCGTCGCGGCATGGGCCAGCACGGCCAGCGCGACCGCCGGTGCGGCGGCGACGCCCAGAGCCTGCGCCGTGGTCGAGGCCGCCAGGTCGAACGTTCCGACGTACCCCGGCGCCGACGGCAGCGCGGTACCCAGAACGGTGACGGCGGCAATCAGCAGTGCAGAAGCCGGGTTCACCGGGACGCCGATCGACTGAGCCACGAGCCAGAACGTCGTGGCGTCGAGCCCCCAGCAGATGGCGCTGATCACGACCGCCACAACCACGGCGCTCGAGCGGCTGGGCCGGTCGATGCCCCGGGCGAAGTCGTCGAGGCGGCTCATGAGCGGCTCGACTCGAGTTGCGATCGGCAGCCGCGCCACGATCCGGCGGGCAATGCGGACCAGAGGCGTGGGCCCGATGACGATGATCGCCGCCGTGACGCCGATGCCGATGAGCGCGGCGAGTCCCGTGGCCTGGATGATCCAGCTGGGAGCGTGGACGGCGATCGCGGCCACGAATGCCACCAGCGCCAGAGTGGCCGTGTCGACGACGCGCTCCAGCACCACGGAACCGAACGCCTCGGCTGCGTCCAGGTCCTCGCGCCGGGCCACCAGGTAGGCGCGTATCGGCTCGCCGAGCCGGGCCGGCAGCACCGCGTTCCCAAGGTATCCGACCAGCATCGCCGGCAGCACTCGCCGGACCTTCAGGGTTCCGCCGTGTCGAGGGGCCGGCAGCAGCAGCCGCCACCGCACCGACCGCAGGATGACCTGGCAGCCGATGACGAACAGGCACGCCGCGAGAGGAATCGGGTTGGCGTGGGACAGGATCGTGGCGCACTGGCCCAGGTCGACCGAATGCAGGACGAGCCACAGCGCGGCGAGACTGACCACCAGGCCGACGAGCCGGATGATCAGGTTGCGCCCGGGTCGGCGGCCAGGCTTGGTTGTCAGAGGAATCTCCTCGACGCGAACGCGGCTGACGATAGCAGACACCCCGCCGGCCCGGACCTACCGGCCCGGACCTGCCGACCGCAGGCCGCCGCGGGGCAAGCGCTCGGCGGCGAACCCGCCCCGCCCCGACAGTCCCGCGCTGCCGCGCTACGCTTGCCGCGATGACGGCCACGACTACCGAATGGCGCGCTTCACTGCGGCTCGCCGGCGGCGACCTCGAGTGCACGCTTCGGCGATCCTCCCGTGCCCGCAACCTCCGGCTGACCGTCGACCCGCGCCACGTGGCGATCGTCACCGTGCCGGCGCGAGCGGCCCGAAACCGAGGCGAGGCCGAGCGGCTGGCGCTGGCGTTCGTGGCCGAGCGCGAGGCGTGGCTGCGGCGTCACCTCGACAAGCAATCCCGCCAGCGCGCGGAACTCGCCGCCCTCGGCCCACTGCGCGACGGCGCCATGTTCAGGTTCCGCGGCGAGACGCACCGCGTTCGTGTGGTACCCGCGACCGAGCGGCGTCGCACGACGGTCAGCCGTGAAGGGGGCGACGCCGGTGACGAGCTGATCGTCCGGCTGGGCAGCTCGGAGCGGCGGGAGCTCAACGCCGTTCTGGAGGCGTGGCTGCGGGAGCGCGCCCGAGTCGCGATCCATCGCGAGATCGAACGCCACGCCGCGGCGCTGGCCGTCGCCCCGGCCGCGGTCACGATCCGCGATGCCCGGACTCGGTGGGGGAGTTGCTCCAGGGCGCGGCGCCTGTCGTTCTCGTGGCGACTGGTGCTGGCGCCGCCGGAAGCGCTCGAGACCGTGGTGGTTCACGAGCTCGCCCACCTGCGGGTCTTCGGCCACGGACCGGGCTTCTGGGAGATCGTGGCCAGCCGGCGGCCCGATCACCGGCTCTGGCGCCGCTGGCTGCGCGACCACGCCGTGGAACTGCACGGCGCCCTCGCCCCCGCGGAATAGCCTCGTGTCGCGGCCGGCGAGGAGCGTCTCGCCGCCCCGTCCCGCCATCTTGGTTCGCACGGCCCTTGGCACCCGCCGGGCTCGCGACGTAGAGTGAAACGGTGCCGATCGAGCCGGCCGAACGGTCGCGGGCGGTCGACGCGAGCAGACGAAGGAGCCCGGAGATGCCCATCGTCACCATCTCTCGCGAGTACGGAGCGGGCGGTTCGAGCGTGGCCGGCCTCGTTGCCGCCGAGCTCAAAGCCGAGGTCGTCGACAAGAAGCTGGTCGAGGAAGTCGCGGCGCGGCTCTCTTTACGACCCAGCGACGTCGAAGCCGAAATCGAGCGGCCGCGCGGCCTGCTGGAGCGTCTGGTCAGGTCCTTCTCTGTGCTCGAGCCCGGCATGGGTGCAGGCTGGCAGCCGCCCTATCCCGACCCTCTGTACGATCCGCGCAAAGAGATGATCGGCCTGACCGAGAGCGTCATCAAGGAAGTGGCCGCCGGCGCCAATGTCGTGATCGTCGGCCGGGGCGCAGGCTTCGTATTGCACGACCGGCCCGGCCTCTTCCGCGTCTTCCTTCGGGCGCCCGATGCAGTCAAGGTCGAGACGCTGATGGCCCGGCTGGGCCTCTCGGAGGCCGAAACTCGGCGGAAGATGCACGAGACCGACTCGAACAGGGCTGCCTATATAAAGCAGCTATACGGTCACGACTGGTGCGATGTCTCCGAGTACGACCTGATCGTCAACACAGGCCGGGTGAGCTACGAGACCGCGGCCGCGATGATCCTCGACGGAGCGCGCGACGCAGCGCTGACCCCGGCGTAGGCGGCGGTGATCCTTACTGGGCCGGATCGCCGCTCGGGATGACCCAGGCCGGGCCGTTCTGCTGAGCGCCGGACCACTGATCGCCCGGCAGCTGGGCCCTGGACAGCGTGACCAGAGACCAGCCGAGCGCCAGGGTGAGGACCCATACGACGACCACGACGTCGAAATGGCGGCTGAGCGACTCGCGCATGTCATCTTCCTGCGGGACGCAGTTGATGGTCGGTGCTATAGCCGACTGTGGCCTCTAGAGTCGTCCTGGGCCGCGCCCGGCGACAGTGTCCCAAGGGGCCGATGGCTCGGGGCCGACGGCCCTAAGGGTTCCGATTAACGTTGAGGGACCCGCTCGTGGTTGCGGGCCGCCCACGGGGCTCGATCCGACCGAGAATCGGAACGACCGCCCCGAAGGGCGGCCGCTCCTGAGTTGCGTGGGTCTCGCCGGCTACCTCAGCCGACGGCGACGGCCTCCGGCTCGATGTCGAAGAGGCCGGGCACGGACAGATACCGTTCGCCCGTGTCGTAGGTGAAGGCCAGAATGCGGGCGCCGTCGGGGATCTCCGGCAGCTTCTTCGCCACGGCCGCGAGCACGGCCCCGGAGGAGACGCCGATGAGGAGCCCTTCCTCGCGCGCCGCGCGCTGGGCGAACGAGAACGCGTCGGGCGCGGCGACCTGGACTACGCCGGTCACCGCGTCGGGGTGGAAGTTGCCGGGAACGAAGCCGGCGCCGATGCCCTGGAGTGGGTGCGGGCCGGGTGCTCCGCCGCTCAGAACGGGCGACAACTCGGGCTCGACGGCGAAGACCTGGAGCTTTGGCCAGCGCGGCCGCAGAACCTCGCCGACGGCCGTTGCGTGGCCACCCGTGCCGACGCCGGCGAAGATGAAGTCGAGGCCGTCGGGGAAGTCCCGCGCGATTTCCTCGGCCGTGGTGCGCTTGTGGACCTCGACGTTGGCCGGGTTGTCGAACTGCATCGGCAGCCAGGCGTTCGGCGTCTCGGCCACGATCTCGCGGGCCTTGGCGATGGCGCCCTTCATGCCCAGCTCGCGCGGCGTCAATTCGAACGAGGCGCCGTAGGCGGCCATGAGCTTGCGTCGCTCGACGGAGAACGACTCGGGCATGACGAGGATCAGCTTGTAGCCCTTGACCGCGGCGACCAGCGCCAGCCCGACGCCGGTGTTGCCCGAAGTCGGTTCGACGATGATGCTGCCCGGCTTCAGGACGCCGCGCTTCTCGGCATCCTCGATCATCGCCAGGCCGATGCGGTCCTTGATCGAGCCGCCCGGGTTCTGCCGTTCGAGCTTGACCCAGACCTCGACGCGCGGGTCGAAGAGCTTGTTGATGCGGAGCTCGGTCGTATTGCCGATCGTCTCCAGGATGTTGTTGGCCTTGGCCACGTGGATCTCCTCTTGGTTTGGGACGCTTCCGCCCGGTGTCGGGCGCGGTTGGTTGGGTCTTCATTCGGCCCGGCCGCTTTGGCCGGGCCGGCACTGAGGGTTAGGAGTTCAGCACTCGCGTCCCCCGGCACCGTCCGACCTTTCAGCCGGGTAGTGGTGGTCGGAAATTCCTTCTTCTAGATCACGAAGTCGGGCGCCTCGAAGTCGTCGCGTCCCTGTCGGACGTGGACCTCGCTGCGCTGGTAGACGATGGAATTAGCCGGGATGCTGGCGGTCAGCCAGACGTTGCCACCGACGACGCTGCCGCGGCCGATGACGGTCTCACCGCCGAGGATCGTGGCGTTGGCGTAGATGACGACGTCGTTCTCGATCGTCGGATGGCGCTTGGTGGATGCCAGCGACTTCGCGACCGAAAGCGCGCCCAGGGTCACGCCCTGGTAGAGCTTGACGTTGTTGCCGATCACGGCGGTCTCGCCGATGACGATGCCGGTGCCGTGGTCGATGATCACGGGATGGCCGAGCGTGGCTCCGGGGTGGATGTCGATGCCCGTTCGTTCGTGTGCCCATTCGGACAGCACGCGCGGCAGGATCGGCACACCCAGCTCGGTGAAGCGATGGGCGATGCGGTGGACGGCGATGGCGAGGAATCCCGGGTAGGCCAGGATCACCTCGTCGACGCTCTCCGCCGCGGGGTCGCCGCGCTCCAGGGCCGTGGCGTCGATCATCAGCTGGCGGTGGATCTCCGGCAGTGACCGGAAGAACGCCGTGGCGATCTCGCTCGGGTCGTCGATAGCGTCCTCGAGCGGCCGCAGCAGGGCCCTCAGCTCGGCCTCGGACGCGTCGAGGGCATCGCGGACCTCGCCGGCCGTGGCGTAGGTCTGCTCGGCGGCCTGCGGCAGGAGCGTGTCGAGCAGGTTGCGGATCCAGGCCGCCACTCGGGCCTTGGCCAGCCGGTGGCCGTTGCCGTCGGCAAGGACGCCGTGGAGCCGCGAAGCCAGGCTATCCAGCGGGTCCGTTGGAGCGCCGGACTTCTTGGGTTTGACTGATCGGAGCGGGAGAACCATTGGTAGCCTCGAAGGTTGGGCAGAACACGAGCGGTGGGACGAGGCCGTCTCGAGCGTGGGCGGGGAGCGGACGCCGGGAGGGCGCCCGGCTGGCTGGCGCGGCGCGCCCGGTGGGAGGTAACAAAAAAGCCGCGGTTCCCTACTAGGACCGCGGCCCCTGGAGCGACTCTGTGGGCTCCCTGTGGGGAGCGCAACTCAGCCGGCTACCTCCTACGGCGGGGCCGCCGGGGACAGGAGCAGGCGAAATCGCGCGAGTTCATGCAAGCATCATGCCTGGGGCCGGACCGACTCGTCAAGGCCGGCAACTCCGGCGGGCCGTCCGGACTCGTTGCGCGCGACACTACTCCCGCCCGGGTTTGGGACGAATGGGGGTGTCGTGATACCTTGAGGCCGGCGCCGGCAGACGCTGCGGCGAAACTCCGTAGCCGCGCAACTCACTCAAGGCCCGGCTCGGACGAGCGCTAATGGACTGAGTGGAGGTCGAAGTGTTACACGTTGCTCCGCGACACAGCAGTGGCCTGCTGATCCTCGCGGCCGTGGCGGCGGTCGCTCTGTCCGCATGCGGCTCATCGCCGTCGCCGGCCGCAACTCCCAGCAGCGCCAGCACGGATACGAGCGAGCCCAGCGCGTCCGCCGAAGCCTCGAGCTCCGCGGCCAGCCTCGATGGCGCCGGCGCCGCCCTGTCGACCCTGACCAGCTACAAGTTCACGATGACCGTGGTTGGCGGCGACCTCAGCGACAACACGCTGTCGACGCTTCCGAACGCCCCCACGAGCGGCATCTTCAAGGTCAGCGGAACGTACCTGCTCGCTCCGTCCGAGGCCGCCGACATCACGGTCGCCGGAACGTTCCACGAGATCTCCGTCGGCGGGATCGACTACCAGGACGCTGGTCTGACCGGCAGCTTCACCGAGGACGACACGGGAGCCACCGTCCTGGTGGATCAACTGTCTCCTACCTCGGTCTACACCTCGTTCGACTTCTCGGGCAGTTTCAACACCATCGGCGACGAGAGCAAGGACGGAGTCGACACGACGCACTTCCAGGCCGGCGACTCGGCCCTGGCCGAATTTGCCACCGTCTCGGGCGTTCAGGCCGGGGCCTGGACCGCGGACGTCTGGCTGGCGAACCAGGGCGGCTACCCGGTCGCCATGACGATCGTCGGCACGACTTCCGCGACGGACAAGACGGTCGTCTACGAGCGGACCTTCGATTTGACGAACGTCAACTCCACCACGAATCAGGTCACCGCGCCGACGAACATCAGCGGGGCCTAGGGTCGAACCGGTCGAACGGGCCTAGCGACATGCTGCTGTCATCCGGGCGCTTTCCGGAGCCGAGGGCTACTCGGCGCCTTGTCGGTGCGGCGTTGGCGATACTGCTCGTGGCCGGGGCGTGTGGCAGTTCCGCCGCCCCGGCGCATTCGGACGGACCTAACGCCAGCGGCAGCGGAGCCAGTTCGGGCGGAATCTTGAACACCGGGCTTGCGTCGGGACTGGCCAGGCTGACCAGCTACCGGTTCTCGGAGTCGAATGTCGGCGCTCCCGGTGCCGGCCCGGCCTCGGCCAGCGCTTCGTATGCGCTCACCGGCACCGTGGTGAACTCGCCCGCTATCGCGATCTGGATCAAAGAAATGGGCGCGCAATTCAAGGTCATCGGCAGCGATGCCTGGACGTCCGTCGACGGAACGAACTGGGCAGCCGCCGACCCCGGGGACTTGAGCCTGGCCGACCTCCTGCCGGCGAGCGAGTACGTGACCTGGTTCGATGCCAAGGCGAGCTACTTCGCCGCGGTCGGCGAGGAAGTGAAGAACAGCATCCCGTGCATCCACTATCAGGGCAACTCGGCTCTGAGCAGCATCTATGTCGGCACTTCAGACGGACCCTCGCCGTTCCGCGCCGACGTCTGGATCGCCAAGGACGGTGACTATCCGGTCAGCGGCGTCTTCGGCTACGCCGCCGCGCCCACCGGCTCAGCCTCGAGCTGGGGCTTCGCCTTCGACATCACCGATGTCAACAGCGCCGCCAATGCCGTGGCGATGCCGATCAACGTGGTCGCGTTCCCAACCTGATCTCCTGCTAATGTTGCCTGGCGGAACAAACTTGCCACCCAACTGAGCGGGCCGGACCATTCCGGTAACGTTCGGCGGTTCGTCCCGGAGGGCGGCCGGTTGATACTCACAGGCAGGCGTGGAGGATTTGGAATGGTTACGTCACCTAGACATCTGCGAAGTCTGGCCGCTGTTGGTCTGGCGATCGGATTGGTAGCTGCAGCGTGCAGCTCCAGTTCTATTCCCGGCGGCAACGGTGGCATCCCCGGCGGCAACGGGGGCATCGCCGGCAGCAGCGGCGGCAGCTCGCTCGCGTCCGGCCTGGCGTCCAATCTCGACAAGCTGGACAGCTACCAGTTCTCCTGGCAGCTGACCTCTAACTCGTCGACCGCGAGTTCAGCCGACACGGGCTCTTTTGGGACTTCGGGAATCGTCGTCAACAAGCCGACGCCGGCCTACAAGATCAACGACCTGGGCATGCTCCAGATCCTCGTCATCGGCGATAAGGGCTGGACCTCGTTCGACAACGGCAGCACCTGGACCGTGAGCACTGATTACACGAGCAGCAGCGACTCGCTCAAGAGCATGCTGCCATCGTCGCTCTACGGCAGCGACTTCGACACGAACGCGACCCAGTTCACGGTCAAGGGTGACGAGTCGAAGAACGGCATCGCTTGCATCCACTACCAGGGCAACTCGAGCCTCGGTGGCCTGACCGGAGCCGCCCTCGGCGCCAACTACACCTTCCAGTCGGACCTGTGGGTGGCCAAGGATGGCAACTACCCGGTCAGCGGCTTCTACGGCTTTAGCGGCTCCGCCGGCGGCGAGACCGGCAGCTGGGGCTACTCGTTCGACGTGACGCACGTCAACGATGCCTCCGCCAACGCGATCACGGCGCCGGCGAACGTCACGCCCTAACGAGCTTCGTCTCTTCGGCGATATCAAGGGCCCCGACGAACAGTCGGGGCCCTTTCTTCGTTGTAGCGGGGGAACCGACGAACCCTGGCGTTCGGCCGGCACCCGAGGAGTCGTAGCGAGGCGCTGCAAAGTTGGGTCCCGCCATCAATACAGTCCGCGCGTGCCCGTCTAGACTTGTCTGAACCCGTCACAGGCCCGACTTCTACAGGAGGAGGTACGTACGACGACCGGCTCCGGTACTTCCGGCGTGGTGCTTCGCCGTACTGTCCGCCGCATGATCGCCGTCGGGCCATCAACGGTCGCCATGCGATACTGGCGGCGCCCAATGGGTGCAGGGCGCAAATGCGTTTCCTGTTGCCCCCTCTAGCAGCGTGGGACCTCGACCCAGGGTCCGATTATCGGACGGGGTCGGGACCACGGAGACCAGTGTGAACGAGTCGGCGCCTCATCGCCTGAATCCGTTTCTCGCAGACCTGGCGCAAGCTATGCGTTCGACGGCCGAGACGGCCAGGACGGAAGCGGTCGAGCGATGCCGGGCCGAGGCCAAGGCCTACATCGAGCAGATCCAGGCTCGCATGGGCGACGAATCGACCGGCTTTCGAAACGCTGCCGACGCGGACGCGGCCACGATCGAGGAGCGCGCGAAGGCCGAGGCCGAGCAGGTCCGCGTCGAGACCGAGCACCGGATCGCCCGTCGCCGCGAGCGCCTCAAGCAGGAACTGGAGGAGTACAAGGCGGGGGTGGCGGCCGAGGCACAGCGCGTGCAGGAGCGCGTGGTTGCGTTCGAGGATGAACTGACCAAGTTCTTCGAGAAGATCCTGGCCGGCGATGCCGACCCCACGGTCTTCGCCAACATGGCATCGATGATGCCCAGCTCGCCGGACTTCGAGGGTCGGGGCGACTCGCAGCCAAAACAGGCCGAAGCTCCCTCCGGTTCGAGCGTCGTACCCCCGGTCCAGACTGTTCTCAGTGCTGCGCCCGTACCGTCCCAGGCCGGCATTCCGGCTGCCCAACGCGCACCGCTGCTGCCCGGCAAGTTGTACGGCGCGGGAGCGGTACGAGGTCGGCTCGTGAACGAGTGGTACGGCGAAGTCGAGCGGCTCAACGCGATCGGCGACGTAGGCGCCGCCGTGGATCTTCTCCTGGATATGGTTACCGGCACCGAGGGCGAATCTCAGTCCGACGGCTCCTATGTCGCCGCCAGACCTTATGAGGAACTGGCGCTTATCTACCGGGCCTCTGCGGACTCCGCGGCCGAGTTCAACATTCTCGAGCGTTTCGCGCGCCAGCAGCACGCCCCCGGGGCCCAGTCGGCGCGGCTTCTTGAACGGATGACCGCCCTCAAGAAGTCGGGCAAGCGCTAGGGCGAGCGACGGGTTGTCTCACCATCCGGGTCCGGACGGCACGGCCGATTCTCGTCGATAGACTGATCCCCGGATCACGACTGCGTGCTCCCCGCAAATATCCGGAATCGCCCCGACGCGCCCCATTAGCGGACGTCCGCGTCGCATCGAAAGGACAAACTTCGTGCGTACGCGGCCCAGCCGCCTTGCGGCAATTGCGATGGTCTGCATCTTTGTGGCGGGCTGCGGGTCGCAGTCTCACGGCCCTTCGACCGGTCCCGTATTGTCCGCGGCGCCCGCCCAGTCGGCGGCTCCGGCAGCCCCGACAAGCGAAGAGCTGATCGCGAAGGATCTCGCCTCAGGAGCGATCACCGAGGAGCAGTCGCTTCTGTATCGGGCGCTCGCGTTGTACAACTCGCCCGGACTGCCGGCCGCGTACAAGAGCCCGATCGCTGACATGGAGGCGGCCGGGAACCTGCTGCACGAGATCGACATGAAAGAGGCGACGCTCAGCGCCGACGTTCTCAAGCAGCTGGCCCCGTATCGTGCCAGGCCCAACGATCCCATCAGCATCTACAACTCGCCGCCGGTCGCGCTGTCGGACCCGGGACGGCCGGCGGACCCGGGACGGCTCGCCGACGCCGCGCCGATCTGGGAGAGCCGGTCCGCCGCCGGCGGCAAGGCCCGCGTTTGGGTCAAGAACTCGGCTACCTCGCAAGCGGATCTGGACAAGTACGCGGCCATGGTTTCGCAGGTCTGGGGCGCCTATCCCGGCATCTTCACCTATCCGCTGCCCGACAAGCCCAACCTCCCGTCCGCGGCGATCAATCCGGATTCGGCCATCGACATGTACTTCATCAACGTGGGCGAGATTGATCCGCGGCGCGCGGCCTGCGTCGCGAATCCGTCCGACCCGGAATGTGTCCTGGCGCCCAAGGTCTACGGCTACGCCGTCCGCGTGCTCCCATATCCGGGCCACACCTCGTCCGCGTCACTGGTCATCGACTCCGGTCGGACCGATGACGACCTTATCGACACGATCGCTCACGAGCTCGCTCACGGCAGTCAGTTCGCCTACGACACAAACGAATCCTCCTGGCTCATGGAGAGCACCGCCACCTGGGTCGCGTTCAAGGTAGACAAGAAGCTCGGCAAGGTGCCCGCCTACCAGTACAAGTGGTTCCCGCAGCTCTTCAACGGCTTCGACCAGCCGTTGACGCGGCTTGCCAACGGCAACGCCTACGCCTCCTGGCTGTACTTCCTGTTCGCCTCCATGGAGAACGGCGACGGTGTCGTCACCGACATCTGGAAAGCGGCCGCCGCCGACGGTGAGCAGGGATACAAAGCCGTCGATCAGGTCTTCCCGTTTGCCAATCACTACGCCGATTTCGCGGTCCGCAATTGGGACGCCGATCCGGTCAAGCCGCGCTACAAGAGCGTGGATGACACGTTCCCATCGCAGTACCAGCCGCGGATCGCGAACGAAGTCAAGACGCTCGAGGGAGGCAAGGTCGCCGAGCTGGACGCCCATCTCCCGCCGCTCGCATCGGCATATTTCCAGTACGACTTCCCGACATCGGTGAGGGACGTCACCTTCGTCAACCCACTTGTCACCGACCCCGGAGCGCATGTCTGGGCGCTCAAGAAGGTCAACGGCGAATGGCAGCCGCCCGAGGACTGGACAACCTTAGCCACGAAGAAACTCTGCCGGGACATCCCCACGGACGACGTGTCGACGCTCGTCCTGGTAGTCAGCAATGCCGGCACCACCGATGACCTCAGCGTCCCGGAGCCGCCCAAGTTGACGGCCGGCACGGCCGGCTGCAGCGGCTGGCAAGGGACGATGAAGATGAACGTAACGTGGAAGACCGGCTCGAGCAACGGCGCGGCCACGTCGAGCTTCTCGGGGCTATGGGTCGTCGACGACACGCTGTCGAGCAACTACTGCGATCCCACGTCGACCGAAGCCTGCGCGTCGGTGCTGCGACCGACGGGCACGGTCAACTGGACCTGGGACGCACACTTGCAAGTCAGACCCCCCTGCAATCAGACAACCTCCGGGACGCAGGCGGCCGGGCAGGAGAAAGTCCCGGAGTCACCGGGGCAGTTGCTCTACATGCGCCCGCTCGATTCCGGCCATATCCAGTACTGGGGCACCGGGTGGTTCGAACCGGGGGCCATCCTGAAATGCGGTGACATGGAAGTCGGTGGATCGCCCGGCTCGTACTTCGAGCTCACCGAAGAAGCGAACGGCACGACCCCGGTCGGGGCGGACGGCGGTACGTGCAATAACCGGATCTGGCAGATCGAGACCAAGGCCGACACCATGTCGGGCAGTTGCGTCGCCTACAAGTACTGGTCCGGCACGGAGACGTACGAGTGGAACCTGACGCGGATCGGACCGCCGCCGAGTAAATAGGTTCCACTCGACACTCGACGGATGTAGGGGGCGGTCTCGGGCCGCCTCCGGTCGCCTCGGGCGGTCTCGGGCCGCCTACCCGCTCTGGCAGGCCCATCTGTATGTATAGGTTCCCGGACGATCGCGCTGTAGGCGAGGCCCATCGGCGCGCATAGGCTTGCCGCAGTCGATCTACCGAGCGACTGTGTCCCACCAGTCCAACCTGTCTGGTCGCTCCAATCACGCGCGCCGACGCCCTTGATCCCCCGTGCTCACTGGGCGGGAGGCGTGCCCGGAGGAGCATCCCATGCTCAAATGGCCTCAGTTCAGGCTGACCGCGAGCGCCGTTCGCACCGACCGCAAGCGTGGCGTGCGATCTGCCGTGTCGAGGGTGCTCGTGTCCGCGGCGGCCTCTGCGGTCCTGGTCATGGTCGCCTGCGCCGGGGCGTGGTCCTTCTCGGGAGCGGACGGTGCGGTCGTAGGCGTGCCGTTGTCCGTTCTATCGTCCGACTCGCCGGCGGCTCCGCCACATATGGAGCCGGCCTGGGACCCGTCGCTACTGCCGGACCCCACACCGACCCCAACCGCGGTCATTACGGCATCACCCAATCCGACCGTCGCGTCGGCGCTGAAAGTCGCGCCGGCACGCGTCGTCAAGAACAGCCTCGCGATTGCGGCGCTCGGCATCAATGCATCCATCAAGGGCATGTCGACTTGTGGCGGCTTGATCTCGAACGCCGTCTATCGTTGGCCCTGCGCCGGCCACAACAATCTGTATCTGCTCGGCCATGCGTATGGCGTCTTCAAGCCCGTGCACGACGGCTACCACGCCGGTAGGTTGAAGACCGGAATGATCGCTCGCTACACGGATGCCTCCGGGAAGGTGCACAAGTACACACTGGCGTGGGTGGAAGATCTGCCGATCGCAACCTGGGGCAAGGGCGCGACCTGGGCCGCGACATCCGGGTCGGTGATCACACTCCAGACGTGCGACGGCCCGTCTGACAGCTACCGGATCATCGTCCGGTTCGTCCCCGCCTGATCGAGAGCCAGCGATGGCGGCGGGGCCATGCTGGGTGGGTCGCGCCGCTAGCCGGGGGGAAGTGGCGGGGCCAGCGCAACTGACGGCGAACCGCCCGCGCGGCCGGGCGTGAGGGGCCGTACGGTTCCGACAGGCGAGTTCCACGTGAACACCAGGCAGCCGACGAGGACCGACGGGCTGACGTCCCACCACACCGGCAGCGCCAGCCAGGCGGCCACGACCGCAGCCCACCGCCATCCGCGAACGCCGCCAACTACCGCCACGACCACTGCAACGGGCAGCCGCATCCAGAGGCCGGGCCAGCCCTGAACGCTTGGGGCGGGGTTGCTCAACATGTACCGCGCGTAGTCGATCCATGCCCCGGGAGTCAGGGCGAACGACA
Organism: Chloroflexota bacterium; assembly: GCA_003171035.1. Lineage (GTDB taxonomy): Bacteria > Chloroflexota > Limnocylindria > Limnocylindrales > CSP1-4 > Fen-1039. Next base: position 54,650 of record PMXR01000060.1, on the reverse strand, counting down.
CCGCCGACACCGCGACGGCCACACCTATGGCGACGCGCAGCGATCGCCAATCTCGCCGGACAACGAAATAGAGCAGACCGACCGCGGCAGTGGGCTTTGTCAGTAGCACCAGGGCCCATGCAGCGGGCCAACGAAAGCCCGCTGCGACGGCAAAACCGATGAAAAGGTTGACGTTTCCCAGGTTCAGTTCGCTGACGACCGGATAGGCGAACAGCGTGAGCACCGCAAAGGGACCCGCCGCGGCCATGATGACCCCGAGCTGGGCCAGGCGCCAAACCAGGGCGGCGGCGGCGAATGGGAGCAGGTGCAAGAGCGCGCCGATCCACGCGGCTGGCGGGGGGTACTGAAACGCATCGCCGACCCCCACTCCCTGGTGGGCGTAAGGCGCGAACGGATCCACGGCCCAGTATGCGTGAACGTCGTACGGGTCCCCGCCCCCGTGCGTTGTCCAGGCAAGAATGTACGCAACGCCGAGTGCCGCCCCAAGAACTATGCAGCCAACCTTGAGAAGCCGCTTGAGCGACACCAGTCCCGCCTCATGCGAATAACACGGATCATCCCACGGGAGATCAGGTGATCGCTGGCTGAGCACGACAGCGTTGTCTGCGGCGGCGTCGAGGCCGAGGTCTCCAGAGGTCGAACCGTCCAACACGCGGGAGACTGGCGTCTCGGCGGGACGGTCGACTGATCGGTCGGGGCTATGGTGGAGCTAGCGCAACTGACGGCGAACCGGCCAGCCGGGAAGGTCCGGTGTGAGCTTGTCCTAGCATGGAAGCTCGGGCGGGATAGGCCTGGACTGGCGACTCGATCTACGGGCTAAGTCGAACCCAGATCGCTTCGTATTCGCCGGCTGGGCCAGCAAGCGACCCGATCACGCGATCGTGATCCAGTCCGAGTATTCGGCGTCGAGCGTGCTCCCTGCGTCCGTGGCTGCCTCCAGCGTGAAATGGACATACCAGCTGCCGGTAGCGGGCGTCGAAAACGGGACCGCGCCGTTGCCCAGGACTGCGTGGAGGTCCTGCAAGGGGTTGTCGACGCTTCCTGGTGTAGACGTGGAGAGTGACGCGACCACTTGCGCAGACGTTATCGTCCACCCGTCGATCGCGAATGCCAGGCTGGCCCCAGGTGGGACTGCCAGAGCCGACTTGAGAAGCGCGAGGGGCTCCCACCAATTGCTGGTTGCGCATCTCTCGGCGAAGCTGCCAGCCGGCGTCGTCAGCTCGACCGGACAGCTGGTGAACGCTGCCCGTACCGGGACGCCGTTCTCGATGATCCACAGAGCCGGTACGCCCTCCTCGTCCACCCCCAGGGAAGGGAGCGAGGGGGCCGGGTTCCCCAGGCTGGCCGCCTGTTCGCAAGTCCAGGAGAACGTGCCCGAGCGTCGAGGTGCGGTCGAAGGATCGCCGGAATTGAGCACTAGGTTGGTGAAGGTGATGGACCCGGTATGTCCGTCCGCGGCCGCCTGGGAAGCGTAGTTCCCTGCGGCGCCGATGAAGCTCGTCTGATCGGGTTCGACCAACTCGATCTCATATTTGGGACCTGGAGTCAGGCTCCATCGGATGAACGGATAGTCGTTTCCGATGACCTGCTTGCCTATGGCGAGCCCAACCACGTGACCGGTCGGGCTCCAACTGCACCCGACCCCAAACGAGCTGGTGGCCGACTCCGGCTGGGTCAGCGACAGGGTCGCTTGTCCAGATGACATTCCCGGACCGGTCACCGGCGATGGTGTCACGCTAACCCCACCTGCGATTGAAGCGCTGGACACCGCCAGTGGCTGCCCGTGTAGGGCGACGATCGACCAGGCTGCACCGGAAGCCACGACGGCGACCAGGGCAAGGACGACGACGAGCTGGACGCGGCGGACCATGCGTGTTCGACGGCGCTTGCCCCACCTTCGAACGAGGTCCTCTGGCACAAGGCCGAGCGGCAGCACATCTTCCTCAGCGTGAAGGGCATCCCGTAGCCGGCGCTCCTCTCTGGTGAGGATGGGATCAGACATGGTTCACCTCCGCCCCGAGGGCCGCGGCTTCAGAGCCTCCGTCACGCAACTGGTCGCGCATCCGGTCGAGGCCGATCCGCAACTGCGTCTTCACTGTGTTCCGGCTGGTTCCGAGCGCCGCCGCCACTTCGTCGACGTTCAAGTCGGCGTAGTAGCGCAGAGCTATGGCGGCTCGAATGCGCGGGGGAAGGCTCCCGAGAGCGTCTTTGAGGGCCGCCCGATCGAGAGACTCCGTGTCCATCGCATCAGGCGACGCGGTCTCGGGGAGCGAGCCGAGCTGTAATAGCCGGACTGATCGGCGGCGCATGCCGAGCGCCCGGTTGGTAGCGATCCGGAGTAACCAAGCCCGAAGCGCCGTCTCGTCGCGGAGCTGGTGCCCGCGTTCGAGGGCCGTAAGGAGCGTGTCAGCGAGGACCTCGTCGGCGTCGCCAGTGTCCCTGACAATCAGATAGGCGACGGTCTGGATCTCTCGACCGAAGCGCGTGAGGAGATCGGCAAGGACATCGGGTCGGTGTTCCCGGAGCCCTTGTACTGTCGTGGAAGCCGTCACATCAGGAACTCCGGTACTCCTCGCCGCTCCGGGTTGACTCACGGCCTATACCTATAGATGCGCCACGGGGCGGTCTAGGGTGACTCAGGTTAGAACGTATCTAGATGGCAGAAATGCCCGAGTATGGCCAGAACCCAGGTAGGTTGGAGCTTGCCCAACTCACGGGGAACCGGCGGGGTGGCGCTCTGCGGTGTCGATTGGCGATGCCCGGCGGACGACTCAGCAGGTCTGGTCGGCAAGAGGGAGCCTAGAGGTGACTCCAGGTTCGGCCGCCGTCAGTCGTCGCGACGAGATAGTTCCGATACCAGCAGTTGGTCTTGAAGCCCGCGCACCCGCTATCGATGGCTACGGCCGTGGCGCTGGTTGGGCTCGTCAGGTCCAGCACGGAAACATTGACCGGAAGGCCGCTTTGCATCACCGAAGTCCAGGTTCGGCCACCGTCCGTCGTCTCCTGAAGCGGGCCGCCGCCGGTCGACACCCAAATGTTCTGGCCGAGTGAGCCTACTGCCCCGATCGGGTTCGCCGCGGCCGGAATGCCAACCCCTTGGGGGTTGAAACTGGCCCCCCCGTCGTGACTGACCAACAGCAGGAAAGCATTCGTGCTGCAGTCGGTCCCGCAAATCGTTACCGGGACCTGTATGTCCGACCCAACGAGTATCGGCGGGCCGGGCGTGTAGTAGGGCGCGGCGGGGAGACCCGTGACTTTGGATTCGGACCAGGTCGTGCCGCCGTCGGCCGTGTGGAGGAAGACGTGCGGATAGGTATCCGGTCCGGCGATGACCAGGCCATCTTGGGCCGTCGTGAACGTGACCGAGGCCCAGTACATATTGGCCGGGCTGCCCGACTGCGGCGGGTGCTGCACGAAGGACTTGCCGTCATCGTTCGAGACGAACAGGCAGGTGACTGCGGACATTAATCCGCCACTCATCATCTCGGCGACCGTGACAATGCCTGCCGGGCCGGGCGTGATTCGGACGATGTCCGCAGGTCCTTGTGTGCCTGAGGCGAACGACAGCAGTCCCCACGACGGCGTCAGGAGGACGCTCGACCATGCGGCGGCGGCATCGACCTTACTGTAGAGGAGGTACCCGTCGCCGGACTTGACGGCCAGCCAGAGGGGCCGGTCCGCGGCCGTAGCCACGGCAGCGACTGCCGACGACGCCACGCCGCCTGGTAGGGCCACGGCCGTCCAGGTCCGTCCGGCGTCGTTCGACACTGAGAGACCGCTGTCCAGCAGCATCCAGCCCGACGAACCAGAGAGGCTGACAGACCCGGGGAGGTCGCCCGCCAAGGGGGCATTGCTGGGAGAGCCAGCTGGGTTTGAGGGCGTTCCGGACTCTGACGGGAGTGGGCTTGCGACCAGGCTTGCAGACGGAGGTGTCGATGATCCCGGAGCGAGAACCACGACCCGCGCAGCGGTCGCGACGACGATGACGACCACACCGAGAACGGCGATGGACGCGAATCCCCGAGGCACGGAACGGGTTCGGCGGGCTGGTCGGTGCGGCTCCCGAAGGCGCGAGCCGGCTTCCTGCAGCTCGTGCTCGAAGTAGTCGCGCACGGCCGCGATTGCCTTCTCTTCCTCAGGTCCTCGCCCGCTCGTCATCGGACTTCCTCCCGGATCCGCGCCAGACCTTTGCGCAGCTGCGTCTTGACCGTGTTCGGACTGACGTTCAAGGCAGCCGCCGTTTCGTCGACCGAGAAGCCGCAATAGTGGTGGAGCAATAAGGCCGCTCTGGTTCTCGGCGGAAGAGCAGCGACGGCGCGGCGCCGATCCACGGAAGCACCCATCTCCACCTCGTGGCGCAACTCCTCGACATGAAGCTCAAGCGACACGAAGCGTCGGAACCGTCGCTTGAGGCGAAACGCCTCTCGGCTTTCGATACGGACTAGCCAAGCTTTAGCCGCCGCGGGCTCGCGAAGCTGGTCGGCATTACGCAGCGCGATTTCGACCGTGGACTGGAACAGGTCTTCCGCCTCCGCCCAGTTCCGGGTGAAGGTGTGCGCGAGGGCCAGCAACAGTGCGCCGTGTTGAGCGACGAGCGCCTCGATGTCTACGACCGCGACCCCCTGACCGGATCGGTCGAGCAACGCGTCGGGTTTGGCCACGGTTTCCATCCTACCTACTGAGAGGCGCGACGGACGTAAACGGGTGACTTTGGCAATCGCGGAAACAGCGAAGCCCGGTCGGTCGACCGAGGCTTCGACATTGACGTCGGAGATTGGTGGACCTCGCGCGACTGACGGCGAACCGGCCGGGCGGATCGATCTGCCGATCGCTCGCATTGGCTCGTCCGACTAGACCGCGCGTCCGATCTGGTCGTAGCGAGTGGTTTCAGCCCGACGATTTCGATGTCAGTGTAGGTGCCACCAGCTCGCCCTAAACCATCCAGATGGACCATGGGCGGTCGGTTCTATGCCCCCGGTCCCAGGGCGGCGGAGGCCCGAGCCACGCGGGCGATCTCCTCGAACGCCGGGGTTAGCTCGGCCTCGTCGTGGTCCCACCAGATCCGCCGCACCTCATCGAGCGTCGCTTCCTTAGGGCGCGAAGAGAGGTCAGGTCGGCCCCTCAGGAATCCCGAGGCGGCCGACCTGCCGTTCAACCCGGTTCTCATCCGCCCGTGAGGCGGCGGAACAGACGGCGCTGAGCGCGCCTACTTTTGAACTGGCGAAATGAATGAATAAACGTACAGGCCCACCTTGGCCACATATGGGTAGGGACTCGAGACCGTCCATGTGAAGGTGTCGGATTGGACGAAGGAGCTGTACGGGTCGTAAGGGTTGCCCTCATTGCCACCAACGGAGGTCACGGTATAGCTGGGGTAAGAGCCGTTGACGGCGACGATGATGGCCACATGTGCGATGTGATTTACGCCACCATCATAGGAGTCCGTGAACACAACAGCGTCACCAAGCAGCGGTGTGGAGGTGAAGCTCGAGTGGTAGTGTCCGTAAGTCCAGAAGCTAGAAGCAGCAGGCGTAATCGGGTAGCCCGTCCAAATCCCGGGGTCGGCGTTTACCCAGACCCAGTCAGCAAAGGTCGCGCACCATTCATGGTTGTTCGACTGAGCGCAAAGGTCCTCGCCGAATAATGGGTCCTGGCAACGCTTGCCCGGTACGGATACCGCCGAGTTTGCCTTCCTCGCGATCTCCACTCGCTGCGCATTTGTGACAAGCGACGAGGCCGCAACAGGAGATGTTCCCGGGCCGACTGTCAGAGCACCCGCCATCATGACTGCCGCAGCGGCCGCAACTACTAGTCGCTGGCGAACCGGCCGAGGTTTGCGTGGGCTGCCAGCGGAAATATCGAGCACGCTGGGCATGGAAAGGCCAATTCTGATAGTCATGAGACCTCCTCCAAGGCGTTGCGGACGTCCGACACGCCGCCTCGCTGGCTACTCAGGGTTCGTCGAACCATTGTTCGAACCTCCTCTTTCTGAGTCCGACCATGAGGGGGCTCTGACCATTTAGCCCCCCATCGGCAACTGGTCATGGACTGCCGACGGCCGATGCTAGCCACGTCGCGTCAAGTACACCTATACGTGGGCTGGCGCATCGGGGTAAGCCTCTGGCGAAACCGGCCACGGTTCGGCTGCTCCGTGACGGTTGGGCGCAGCGCATCGGCCAGCTCGGCGTCGATCACCCGCAAGTGTGCGAGCGGAGTCAGGCCGACACTCCGGTGAAGGTTCGTTCGGCCGCGAACGGCGGAATAAGACGGCGACGCCACGCCCGATACCAGTCGGCCTGACGATTGAAGTCCGCTCGGGAGCCTACAGCCGTTCGGCGACGTTGAGCATCGCCAGGTACGTCTTCCGAACCTTGCACCCGGAGCGCGTCTGGACCCGCCGAAGTATCCGAGCATGCAAGCGTTTGCGGGTGTCGTCGTCAAGGGCGCGATGATCGGAGTAGGTGTTGAGGACGGCGACGTACTCCTCGGCCGTGTAGACAACGCTCCAGAGATAGCGCTGGGCGGCAATGGTTCGGAATAGTCCGCTGGCGCAGATCTCCTCGCCCAGGTCCGGGATCGTGTCGGGCGGCTTGGGTGGTCCAGCTTTCGTGTCAGGATCGTCCGGGAGGATGGCCTCGTAGTCTTCCTGGACCGCGAGGAAGAAGTCGTCGCCGTCGGGTGGGAGCACGTGCTCGGTAGCGACGACCCCTAGCA
>PMXR01000060.1:0-47908 GCA_003171035.1 Chloroflexota bacterium | reverse complement strand
ACCTCGACCTTTGGGAAGCGCGCGAGCTTGCCGCGCGCGATCGCGGCCAGCTGCTCGCCCAGTTCGACGCAGGTGATCTGGAAGCCGAGCTCCGCCAGCGGTAGAGTCGCCTGCCCAGTGCCGCAACCGATCTCGATGACGCGAGCCGCCTCCGGCAGCCGTGCGAGCGCGACGAGATCTTCGAAGACTTGTGGCGGGTAGTTCGGGCGGGCGCGGTCGTAGAGCAGCGGCACCTGCTCGAAGGTCGCTCTCAGAAGTCGGCGATCCACTGCGTGTCCTCCTGCGCTGACCAGATGAGCATAGAGTCCGCCGCCGAGCTGGTGCGCGGCTGATCGCGTCGACAGAGCCGACGCAACCGGACGACCCCTCAGCAACGGACCTCTAGCTTCGACCGAGCTGTGTCAGCCGTAGGATTCGCGCCGGGCCCCGCCATTCCCGTATCAACCTGAAGGCCCGCCGAGTTCCGCTTCGGGCGGCGTGTCGCAGAGGCCCCTTCGATTCCGGCACGCCCGTCGCTATGATCAACGCAATTCGGCGCGCCGAGGTCCGGGCGCGTGAAACGGGGTGGGGGTTAGCAGGTCTCCGTCGTCGCCTCCACCGCCGCGACCGCGCCGGTTCGGTGGGAAGTAGTGCCGCCACTCGTCTGGAGGCGTGCGACCGGTCGAGGAGGAGTACCCCAGCGTTGTTGCTCGGCGCGTTTCCAGGAGGTGGACGATGAAGTTCTGTTCGAATTGCGGTTTCGAGCGTTTCACGGACACGGCGTCCTGCGCCTCGTGCGGCGCCGACTTCCGCTTGATGGCGGAGGCGATGGTGGAGGCAACCACCGCCGCTCCCAGGCGGTCCCGACGACGGGTTGGCGTTTCGATCTGTGCCTTGGTGGCCGTGGTAGTGGTGAGTGGCGGCATCCTCGCGGCCTGCTCCGGCAACAGCGCGGCGGCCACCACGCCCGCTGCCGCGACGGTCGCCTCAGGCGCTCCCAACCCGAACGCCGCGTCCGCGGCCGGCCCAACGCGGGCCACTCCGGAGGACGCCGTTCGCCAGTATCTGACCGCGTTCGCCTCTAGCAACGCCGACCAGCTCCTGGGCGCCTGCGCGATCGACGAAGTCGCCGCCCATTTCCAGTTCGAGGCGCAGGCCACTCGGCTCCAGGCGATCATGCCCAACCAATTCCTGCTCCCGACCAGCTACGCCTTCTACGCCGACCTGGACAAGTACGGGCAGGCATACGTGAACTTCAACCAGGTTCGCGGCCTCGCCCTCAGCCTGCTGACCTCACAGCCGGTCGATCAGCCCATCGTCCCGGTAACGGCGGATCAGGCGCAGCAATACGTCAAGAGCGCCGATCCGTCGCAGCTCGCCGGGCTGAAGGTCGTGGAGATCCAGTTCCCCATCGCCAGGTTCGCGGCCGACCCCAAGGCCCTCGCCAACTTCGCCGCCCAGGCCAAGGTGTACGGCGCGGACGAGCTGACCGAGCGGCTGGCCCTCGTCGCCTGGAACGGCAAGGACTACGCGGTCGGCTTCACCCTCGTTCGGTACGGCAGCGACTGGAAGGTCCTCAACCAGGTCTCCAGCCTCGCGGGCACGCCCGTCACCGGCGCGGCGAAGCCCGTGACGCAATCGGACTTCGACGCCTCGGTCGCCGGCTAGCGCAACCGGCGGCCGGTGGCGCCACGAGCGACGGCCGGCCAGGATGAACGTCAGGAGCAGAGCCCGGTCGCGACCAGCGGAGCGAGGCTGCGCAGTTCCGCCAGCGGCGGGACGTCGGGGTCGGCCGGCACGATGTTGATCACGACCTGATCGGCCCCGGCCTCGAACCGCTCGCGGATCTTCTCGCCGATGCGGTCGAGGTCGCCCCAGGCCACGATCGCTTCGAAGATCGCGTCAGAGCCGGGCTTCTCGAGATCGGCCTCCGCCCAGCCGATGCGCAGCAGGTTGTTGCGGTAGTTGGCCGAGCCGATGTAGTAGTCGAGGTGGCGGTTGCCGATCGTCCGCGCCGAAGCCAGATCGGCGGCGATGACCACCGGCAGGTCGGCCGCGAGAAATGGCTCCGGTCCGAGTATCGAGCGGACTTCGCGGATGTGTTCGGCGGTCGAGAAGTACGGATACGCGCCCGCGGTCCGCTCCCCCGCCAGGCCCACCATCCTGGGCCCGAGCGCCGCAAGCACCAGCGGCGGCATCTCGGCCGCGGGACCGCGCCACGGGGCTGCAGCCATCGCGTCGAGGTATTCGCGCATGGCCGTGTAGGGCTTGTCGTAGTCGTGGCCGCGCAACTTGACCAGCGGAGCGTGGCTCACCCCCAGGCCCAGGATGAAGCGGCCGGGCCAGGCTTCGGCGAGGGTCCGGCCGCCGTTGGCCATCGCGGCGGGGTCGCGGGCCCAGATATTGGCGATGCCGCTGGCAACCACCAGCCGCTCGGTGGCGGCCAGGTAGAGCGCGCCACGCCCGAACGCCTCCTGCGCCAGCGCCTCGCCGTACCAGAGAGTGCCGAACCCAAGGCGCTCGACTTCGCGGACAAACTCGCGCTGGACGCTGCTCGGCTGGCCGTTGATCGGGCCCGCGAACAGGCCGATGCGGCCCGGCTCGATGCCCTGGAGTCGTTGGAGGCTCATGGTCGTAGATCCTACCGCGGGGTCGGCGTCGCGGGGCCCGGGGGCGTCGCTGTGGCTGCGGCGGCCGTCCCGGGCGCGCCGGGGCCGGTCGCGGCCAGCGGTGCCTCCGCCGTCCCGTGCCCCGGCCGGCTCGAGCCCCGGATCAGGCTCGTGACGATGCCGACGCAGCAGACCAGCGCGGCGACCACAAAGGCGTCGTGGATCGCGCCCTCGAGCGCCGCGGCCTTGATCGCGGACGTCGGCGCACCGTGGCTCAGATCGGCCAGGTGGATCGGCAGTCTCGTGGCCACGATCGCGCCGCTGAGGGCGATGCCGAGGGCCTGGCCGTTGACCCGCATCTGGGCCAGCGTCCCGGACGCGGTACCGACACGAGGCCGCGGCACGGACCCCAGCACGGCGCTGCTGTTGGGGCTCATGAACATGCCCTGGCCGATGCCCAGCAGAACAAGCCGCCAGACAAGGTCCGGAATGGCGAAGTGGATCGGCAGCTCGGTAAGGCTCAGCAGACCGAGGACCATGACCGCCATCCCCGCACTCGCCGGCCATCGCGGGCCCAAGCGGTCGGAGGCGATGCCGCTGAGCGGCGCGACGAGCGCCATAGTGATCGGCACCGGAGTCAGCAGCAGCCCGGCCTCGATCGGCGAGAAGCCCGAACCTTGCTCGAGGAAGAACGGCAGCAGGAACGTGGCGGTGAAGAGGCCGGCAAAGGCGACCACTACGCTGGCCAGGCCGGCGGAGAACGGACGGCTGCGGAAGAGCCCGAGGTCGATCATCGGGAACGCCGCCCGACGCTCGGTCATGATGAAGGCGGCGCCGAGCGCGACGAAAGCCACCACCAGCCCCAGGATCACCGGACCGGTCCAGCCCCACTCCTGCCCCTCGCTGAGAGCCAGCAGCAAAGCGAAAAGCGACAGGCCCGACAGAGCGGCGCCGCGGACGTCGAACTTCTGGTCCTTCCCGGGAGTCTCGGCCGGAAGGATGCGGGCGGCCCAGATGATCGCGAACAGCCCGATCGGGGCGTTGATGAGGAAGATCGCCCGCCACGTTGCCGCCTGGGTAAGGATGCCGCCGAGAGCCGGCCCCAGGCTGAGGCCGATGGCCACGCTGACGCCGTTGAGTCCCAGGGCGCGGCCGCGCTCGGCCGCCGGGAACGTGTGGGCCACGATCGCCGGGCCCATGGCCATGATCATCGCGGCGCCGATTCCCTGGACAACCCGGAATGCAACCAGCGCGGCGATATTGGGCGAGGCACCGCAGCAGACGCTGGCGAGTGTGAATATGGCGAAGCCGGTCAGGTAGACGCGTTTGAAGGTGAGTAGTTCACCGAGCCGCCCAAATGGAAGCAGCAAGCTTCCGATGACCAGCAGATACGCCACGACCACCCATGAGACCGTGGTCAGGTCGATGCGGAAGTCGCTCCCCATAACGGGCAGAGCGATGTTGACGATGCTGCCGTCGAGGGTCGCCATCAGCGAACCCAGCGAGACGCTGGTGAGGATCAGCCACTTGCGTTGCATCGGTGAACCCTACCCGATCGTGACCTCGACCAGCGGACTGTGAGCCACCATCTCCTCGAGGTCCGTGCGCTTCCAGGCTCGGGCGACGTGCTCGAGGACGGCGCGACGCTCGGTTTCGTCGGTGATGACACGGGCGGTTGCGGGCAGATCGGCCGTTACCGCGCCCTTGACGTGGAAGGTTAACTTCGGGTTGGCCTCGAGATTGAAGAGCCACGCCCGCTTCCGGTCGGCGCGGGGCTGGCCGCTGATGTAGATCCGCCCACCGATGGCGTGATACGCGATCTCGATCCGGCGCGGCTCGCCGGAGCGACGGCCGGTGGTCGTGATATCGATGATGCCGCTCTGCGCCAGGGCGCGGCCGACTGATTCGTCCATGAGTTCCGCCCGTGTGTCGTGTGGTTGATTGCGCAACCGAGTCTACGGCGGCATCGCCACGGACGACGGCTGACGGGCCCGCTGACCCGTGCTGCGAGCCGCGCGATTGAGCCGGAGCCGTCGAGAAGAATGGCGCCAGAGGTCGGCTCAATGAGCTGTCCCCGACCGGTAGTCACGAGGTCCTCCAGGCTAGGCTCGTTCTCGCCTTGTCTCAGCCCCCGGAGCGCTCTCGGGCACTCCAACTCTCGGCGCGGTCTCGCCGAACCAGCGTCGCGACAGCCGCATCGCCGCCCATACGAGCGCGAGCATGACCGGCACCTCGATGAGCGGGCCCACCACAGTCGCCAGCGCGACCGTAGGCGAGAAGGCCGTGATGGCGATGGCGATGGCAATCTCAAAGTCACGGCCGGTTGCGTTGAAGGCCACTGCCACGGCGTCGCGATAGGAGAAGTGCAAGCGCGAACCGATGAAGAAGACCACGAAGAACATGACTGAGAAGAAGAGGGTCATCGGGATGGCCATTTCGAGAACGATGCCCGGCCGCTGCAGAATGAGGTCGCCCTTGAGGGAGAACATGACGATGAGGGTGAATAGCAGACCGAGTATCGAGAGCGCGCTCAGACCGGGCTTGAGCCGCTCCATCGCCTCCTCACCCCCGCGGCGCGTCACCGCCAGCCGCGTCATCACGCCCAGCACAAGCGGCAGGCCGAGATAGAGCACCACGGACTCGAAGACCACCAACACGTCGAAACTGACGTTGCCGATGAGCAGGCGGGCGTACACCGGGATGAGGATCATCTGGGCCACGGAGTTCAGGGCCACGAAGACCAGAGCCATCGGCGTGTTCCCCTTGGCGAGGAAGGTGAAGATGATGACCATCGCAATGCACGGCGCCAGACCGTAGAGGACGAGCCCCGTGTGCAGTTCGGGGTCGCTCACAAAGATGTTCGCGAGGGCGAGCATCACGAACGGCGCGACGAGGTAGTTGAAGAAGAGCACGACGCCGAGCTGACGCGGCGAGCGGAACGCGTCGCCAACCTCACCCAGTCGAACGTTGGTCATCGCCGGATACATCATCGCGAAGAGCCCGATGGGCACCCCAAGCGAGATAGCACTGGGGACGGTCAGGACGAAGGTGCCACCGATGATCGCTTTGATCGCATCGATCGGCGGGGTAAGGGCGAAGTCCGAGATCGAGAGAACCTGCCCGATGCCAATGCCGATCGCCATGCTGATGACGACAAAGAACGGCAAGAGGCGGAAGTCCTCGAGCTTGGCGAGAAGGCGGGAGGCGGTCATCGGTTCTCCTGCGGCGGGCGGCCGCCTTCGACCTCGGCTGGATCGTGTTGTTTCGGTCGCGCGCTAATGGCGGTCATCTTAGCGGTGCTTGTCCGAGGGCCGTTTATGGCCGCGCTGGGCGAGGGCCGGAACGGAACGTGCCCCGCACATTGGATCGCGGCCAGGGCAACGGTCATACGCCCCGCCGAAGCAAGGCTCATCATCGCAGCGGCGGGCAAGCAGCAGCTCCTCTTCGACAACACCGCCCGCGCCATGGGCGATGCTCCCAAAGAGGTAAAGCTCCGCCATATCGGCAACTGCCTGAAGGCCGATCCCGCATATGACGAAAGCGTCGCAAAGGCGCTCGGTATCCCCCTCAGCGACGTGCCAAAGTGAGTTGAGTTCGCGGCGGCGAATCTCGTCCGCGGAGGGAACTGAATTGGCTCAATACGTAGGAGCCCTCGATCAGGGCACCACGAGCACGCGCTTCATGATTTTCGACCACTCCGGTGGCGTGGTTGCGATCGATCAGAAAGAGCACGAGCAGATCTACCCCAAGCCGGGCTGGGTCGAGCACGATGCGACCGAGATCTGGACGCGCTGCGTCGAAGTTATGCGCGGCGCGGTCGCGAAGGCGGGAATCAAGGCCTCGGACCTGGTGGCGATCGGTATCACCAACCAGCGCGAGACGGCGGTTGTCTGGGATCGCAAGACCGGCAAGCCGATCCACAACGCCATCGTCTGGCAGGACACCCGCACCGACGCGATCATCAACGAGTGGGCCAAGGACGGCGGCCAGGATCGATTCCGGGCCAAGGTGGGGCTGCCGCTGGCGACCTACTTCTCCGGACCAAAGGTGAGGTGGATCCTGGACAACGTTCCCGGTGCACGAGCCAAGGCCGATGCCGGTGACTTGCTCTTCGGCAACATCGACACCTGGTGCATCTGGAATCTCACCGGCGGCGTCAGCGGCGGCGTGCATGTCACCGACGTCAGCAACGCCAGCCGCACGATGCTGATGGATCTCAAGACCCTGGATTGGGACTCCGATCAGCTCAAGATAATGGGCATTCCGCGCTCGATGCTGCCGGCTATCAAGGCCTCCAGCGAGGTCTACGGCATGGCCGTCGGCGATCTCGCCGGCGTGCCCGTCGCAGGCGACCTGGGCGACCAGCAGGCTGCCCTCTTCGGCCAGACGTGCTTCTCGGCCGGCGAGGCCAAGAACACCTACGGCACCGGCTGCTTCATGCTGCTGAACACGGGCACGAAGATCGTTCCGAGCAAGAGCGGCCTTCTGACCACTCTCGGCTACAAGATCGGAAGCCAGCCCGCGCAGTACGCCCTCGAGGGTTCGATCGCCATCACCGGCGCTCTCGTCCAGTGGCTGCGCGACAACCTGGGCATGATCAAGACCTCCGGCGAGATCGAAGCGCTGGCCAAGACGGTGGACGACAACGGCGGCGTGTTCTTCGTGCCGGCCTTCTCCGGTCTGTTCGCTCCGTACTGGAAGAGCGATGCCCGCGGCGTGATCGCCGGTCTGACTCGCTACGTGAACAAGGGCCACATCGCCCGAGCGGTGCTCGAGGCGACGGCCTGGCAGACGCGTGAAGTGCTCGACGCGATGAACGCCGACTCCGGCGTTCCGCTTACGGCCCTCAAGGTCGACGGCGGCATGGTCTTCAACGATCTGCTGATGCAGTTCCAGGCCGACGTTCTCGGCGTGCCGGTCATCCGGCCGAAGGTTGCCGAGACGACAGCCCTGGGCGCGGCCTATGCGGCCGGCCTCGCGGTCGGCTTCTGGAAGGCGGTCGAGGACCTGCGAGTCAACTGGCAGCAGGATCGCGAGTGGACGCCCAAGATGGACGCCAAGACTCGCGAGAAGGACCTCAAGCTCTGGAAGAAGGCGGTCACCCGCACCTTCGACTGGGTCGAGTAGCTCGTCGTCCGCAGCGAGGTAGGACAACGTGAGTGAGTCGTACGCCTGCGACGTGCTCGTCGTCGGCGGTGGTGTCACCGGGGCAGGGGTCTTGCGGGACCTCGCCCGCCGCGGGCTGAAGACGCTGCTCGTGGATCGTGGCGACTTCGGCACGGGCACGACCGGGCGCTACCACGGCCTCCTCCACTCCGGCGGCCGCTACGCAGCCGGGGACGCAGTGACGGCCCGCGAGTGTATCGACGAGAACCGCGTGCTGCGGCGAATCGCCCCGGCCAGCATCGAGGACACGGGTGGCTATTTCGTCGCCACGCCCGACGATCCTGAGGACTACGTGGACGCCTTCCCGGCCGCCTGTGCCGCGGCCGACATCCCCTGCGAGGAGATCCCGGTGGCCGCGGCCCTGCGCCGCGAACCGGCGCTCAATCCGAAGATCCGCCGCGTCTTCCGGCTGCCGGACGGTTCCGTGGAACCGTGGAACCTGATCGACGGAAACATCGCCGATGCGCGCGCTCACTGCAGCGACGCCTGGTCTTACCGCCGTGTCGTGGCCTTCGAACGGGCCGGCGAGCGAATCATCTCCGCAACCGTCCGCGACGAGCGCTCCGGGACGACGGCCCGGATCGCGCCGCGGTTCGTTGTTTCCACGGCGGGGGCATGGGCCGGGCAGATCGCGGCCCTGGCCGGCGTCGAAGTCACCATGGTGCCCGGCAAGGGCGTGATGCTGATCTACAACCAGCGCATGACCGACACCGTGGTCAACCGTTGCCACAAGTCCGCCGACGGCGACATCATGGTCCCCGTCCACACGGTCGCGATTCTGGGCACGACGGACGTTCGAGTAGCCGACCCGGATGTCTACGACATCAGCCGCGAAGAGGTCTCGGCACTGATCGCGGAGGGCGAAAAGCTCTTCCCGGATCTGGGCCGAATGCGGCTGCTGCGCGCGTATGCCGGAGTGAGGCCGCTCTACCAGCCGCCGGCGGCGACGCAGGCCGCTCAGAACCGTTCGATCTCGCGGGCCCATACCGTGCTGGACCACGGCGAGGACGGCATCGACAACTACGTTTCCATCGTCGGCGGCAAGCTGACGACGTTCCGCTTGATGGCCGAGGACACCGTCGACGTCGTCTGCGAGAAGCTCGGCGTCACCACGCCCTGCACCACGGCCGACGAGATGCTGCCGAACCAGGTTCCCGGCAAGACGTACTGGCTGGGTCACAGGCTGGCCGAGCACGAGGCCGAGGGTGGCGGCGACTCGGCCCTGATCTGCGAATGCGAACTCGTCACTCGGCCGATGCTGGCTTCGTTCCTCGACGAGCACTGGCCCTGCAGCGTCGACGACATGCGGCGGGGCACCAGGCTTGGCATGGGCCCCTGCCAGGGCGGCTTCTGCACGTTCCGGGCCGCCGGAATGGCCGCGGAGCACGCCGCGGCCGGGGCGAGTGGCACCACGGACGACGCGATAGTCGGCTACCTGCGCGAGCGCTTCAAAGGCACCCGCCCGATCGCCGCCGGCCGCCAGCTGCAGGAGCTGTGGATGGTTCTCGGAATCTACGGTGGCCTCGGGATCGAGTCGCTGGTCGACGGCGGACCGGCGGCAGACGCACGGGAGGCCGACGATGCCCGGCGCTGACATCGTCGTCGTCGGGGCTGGTCTATCCGGCCTGACCGCGGCACTCGCGGCGGCCCAATCCGGCGCGCGAGTCCAGGTGCTGGCCCAAGGCCACGCGGGTACGCACTGGGGCACGGGCGGCCTCGACATAGCCGCGGTTCCCGGCTCCGCCACGCCGCGTGCCGGGCTGCGGATCCTGGCGGCCAAGCGCGGCCATCCGTACGAAACACTGCGCGAAGACGTGGCGCCGGCCCTCGATTGGCTCCGGCCGATCCTGGCCGGCCGGGGCCTGGCCTACCAGGGCGACCTGGACTCACCCCTGGCCGCCGTCCCTACCTCGATCGGCGGAACGAGGCTGGCGGCCATCCTGCCCGCCGCCCAGGCACCCGCACTCCGGCCGTGGGCCTCCGGTGAGCGGCTCGTCGTCTGCGGCATCGCCGGGTTCAAGGACTTCTGGCCCGACGCCATCGCCGCGAGCCTGTCGCGGCCCGGAGTGTGGGGCGGCCGCTCACGTCCGGACCACGTCGAAGCCGTGGCGGTCGAGCTGCCCGACCTGGCCGGCAGGCACAATCTGAGCGCGCTGGAACTGGCCAATCGGTTCGACGATGGGGCGTGGCGGCGGCAAGCCATCGATGCGATCGCGACCGCGCTCGATCGGCACGGCTCATCCGGCGCCGGCCGCCTGGCGCTGCCCGCGATTGTCGGGCTGGATGATCACGCCGCCGCTCTTGACGAACTGCGGCACCGCCTGCCGCTGGAGCCGTTCGAACTTCCACTCGTGCCGCCGAGCGTGCCGGGGATGCGCCTGTATCGCGCACTCCGCGCCGCGTACGTGGAGGCCGGCGGCAGGATCCAGATCGGCGAGCAGATCGATTCGGTGGATCGTGATGGCAATCGAGTGACGGCCGTCTCGACCGAAGCCGCGGCCCGTACCCACTCTACCCGAGCCGGTGCCCTGGTCCTGGCAACGGGCGGCATCGCCGGAGGCGGCATCGTCGCCGCCCAGAACGGGCGCCTCGAAGAGGTCGTGCTGGGCTTGCCGGTCGAGGGACCGGAACTCGGTGAGTGGCTCTCGGCCGATGCCTTCGACCCGGCCGGCCATCCGCTCGAGGCCGCGGGCATCCGCACCGACGCAGACCTCCGGCCGGTCGATCGGTCGGCCAAGCCCGTGCTCGACAACGTCCGTGTCGTCGGCGCGATGCTCGCCGGCCAGCGGCATCTGCACGAGCGCTGCCGCGACGGCGTCGACATCGCCGCCGGTTGGCGGGCCGCCCGGACGCTGACGGGCGCCACGGCCGGCGGCGCCACGGCGGCAAGCACGTCACAGACAGCAGGGAGCAACCGGCCGTGACGATCGCGGAACTCGTCGAGGAGGCCTCACTCGAGCAGGTCGGCTACTCCTCCGACCAGTGCCTCAAATGCAATGTCTGCAACACCGCCTGCCCGGTCGCCCGGGTCACGGACCTGTACCCGGGACCCAAGTACGTGGGCCCGCAGGCGGCGAGGTTCCGAATGGGCCGGAATCTGCCGGCGCAAGGCAAGGGTGGTCCGCGGCTGAAGTCGCCGGACCTGACCGTCGACTACTGCTCCGGCTGCGGCTGGTGCACGACGGTCTGCCCGGCCGGGGTCAAGGTGGCGGAGATGAACAGCCAGTCGCGGGCACGGATGAAGGCCGGCGGGCGGCCCAAGCTGCGCGACTGGGGCCTGGGCCAGACGGACCTCACCGGCCGGATCGGAGTGATGTTCTCGCCACTCGGCAACTGGGCCCTGGCCAATCGGCCGCTCCGCCGGATGATGGAACTGACCGTGGGCATCCACCATGCCGCGCCGTTCCCCAAGTTCTCTCGCCGGACCTTCCAGTCGGCCTGGAAGCGGCGCCACAAGGGCGATGTAGGGAGGCCGCTGCCGGGCCCCGACAAGGCGGTTGTCTACTTCCACGGCTGCGCCGTGAACTACTACGAGCCGCACGTCGCGAATGCGGCGATCTCGATCCTCGAGCGCAACGGCTTCCAGGTGATCGTGCCGCCACAGGTCTGCTGCGGGCTTCCGCTGATCAGCAACGGCATCTACGGAGAGGCTCGCGAGAAAGCTCACCACAACCTCAAGATCCTGGCCGATTACGCGCGCAAGGGCTACAGGATCATCGGCACGTCCACGTCCTGCACGCACACCATCAAGGCCGAGTATCGCGAAATGCTCGACATCCACGACGACGACGCGACCGTCGTGGCCAACGCCACCTGGGACATCTGCGAGTTCCTGCTCGACCTGCACGATCATGGCAAGCTCGATACCGGCTTCGGCCGGCTCGATGAGGACCTGCCGTACCACGCCCCTTGCCAGCTGCGAAGCCACGGCATCGGTCTGCCGGCGATGGATCTGTTCGCTCTCGTGCCGGGTCTGCGCGCGATGGACATGGATCACGACTGCTGCGGGATCGCGGGCACGTACGGCATGAAGAAGGAGAAGTACGACATCGGCATGGCCGTGGGTGCGCCGCTGTTCGCCAGAGTCCGCGCGAGCGGCGCGGCCGAGGCTGCTTGCGACTCCGAGACGTGCCGCTGGCAGATCGAGAAGGCCTCGGGTGTGCGAACCCGCCATCCGGTCGAGATCCTCCAGGCCGCGTACCTGGCGGGCGACGCCGCGGCCGGGCGCGCCGGACAATCCCCCGCCGGCTCGGGCGGCGTAGCGCCGGTCACGTCACACTGATAGTCTCGGAACGCTGGTCGTGCCGCTCGGAGGGCTGAAGTGCCGGAATCTGGTCGTCCTGGCAAAGCCATCGAGATAACCGTCGCGAACCGGGCCGGGCTCCACGGTCGTCCCGGCTCGATGCTGGTTCGGACGGCTGCCGGGTTCCGGTCCGAGATTCTGATCGAGAATCTGACCCGCGGTACCGCCCCGGCCAACGCAAAGAGCCACTTCAACATCCTGGCCGGCGGCGTTCGAATGGGCCACACCGTCCGCATCACCGCGCGCGGAGAGGACCAGGACGCCGCGATCGACGCGGTCAAGGCGCTGGCGGCCGGCGGTTTCGGCGAAGGTGAGGCAGTGGCCGGCGAGATCTCCCAGGACGGCGCCGACAGTACCACGACCGTGGCCGCAGCTCGCGAGCCCGCCACGACGCCTGCGCTCGCCACGGCCGCCTTCGCGCCCGCGCCGGTGCCTCAACGAGTCGGCGCCCAAGCGGCTCCTGCGGTCCCCGGCAACCGGATCGCAGGCAAGCCCGGCGCCGCCGGCATCGCCTCCGGCCCCGTCTGGGTCTACCGGGACGCCCGGGCCACGCCGACGCTCGTCCCGGCCGGCCCGGCCACCACGGCCACCACGGCCACCACGGCCACCACGGCCACCACGGCCCCAACCGAACACGCCGCAAGCGCCCCCGGCGCCGCGTCGGTCATTCGCGCGGCCGCTGCAAAGGCGGCCGGCCAGCTCGAGACGCTGGCGGATCGCGTTCGCGAGTCCGGCCGCCCCGACGACGCGGAGATCCTCGGCGCCCAGGCCGTGATGGCGTCCGACCCTGCCCTGCTCGACGCTGCGGTTGCCCGGGCGGCAGCCGGCGAGTCTCCGGCAACGGCGGTCGAGACCGCGGCGGCGGATCTGGGCGCCGTCCTATCGAACCTGCCCGATGAATTGCTGGCGGCTCGGGCCGCCGACGTACGCGATGTCGGTGCTCGGATCGCCCGGATCCTGAGGGGCGAAGGCGCTCCTCTGCCCACCCAGCCTTCGATCGCGGTCGCCGACGATCTGCCGCCGTCTATCGCGGTCGAGATTCCGCCGGGTCTTCTGCTCGGCATTGCCCTCGAGAGCGGGTCGGTCACGGCCCACGCGGTCATCCTGGCGCGGGGCATGGGGATTCCTGCAATCGTCGGAGCGCGCGGTCTCGTCGAGGCCGCCTCCGCCGCCGCGACCATCGCCATGGACGGCGCATCGGGCGAGGTCGTGCTCGACCCGGGCCCCGACCGGCTGGCCGACTTCGCGGCCCGCGCGGCCGCTCTCGCGGCACGCCGCCGCGACGCCGCCGCGTTGCGCAACCGCCCCGCGGCCACCTCCGACGGTAGCCGCGTCATCCTCCTGGCCAATATCGGAGGGCCCGCCGACACGGCCCGGGCGCTGGAGATGCGGGCGGAGGGAGTGGGCCTGTTCCGCACCGAATTCCTGTTCATGCAGCGCCGGACGGCGCCGTCGGAGGCCGAGCAGATCGAGCCGTACCGCCGTGTATTCGAGGCTTTCGGACCGGACCGCCCGGTGGTCGTGCGTCTGGCCGACATCGGCGGCGACAAGGCCCTGCCCTACCTCGATCTCCCGCCCGAAGCCAACCCCTTCCTGGGAGTTCGTGCGATCCGGCTCGCCGGTCGCAACCGGGAGTTGTTGAGTGCCCAGTTGCGAGCGATCTGGCGCGCGGCCGCCAGGGCGGGAGTGACGCCCCACGTGATGGCGCCGATGGTCGCCACAATCGCAGACGTGGAGTTGCTGCTGGAGCTGCGCGACGAAGCCCGTGCCGCGGTTGCCGCATCCGGCGAAGCGCTGCCGGAGCGGATGGTCACCGGCGTGATGATCGAGATCCCGGCCGCGGCGATACTGGCTCGGGAGATCGCGCGCCGGGTCGACTTCTTCTCGATCGGGACCAACGATCTGACTCAGTACGCCATGGCGGCCGATCGCTCCAACGCCGAACTCGCCCATCTCCAGGACGCACTCCACCCGGCCGTCCTGAAGCTGATCGCCGGGATCGTGGCCGGGGCGGCTGAGGCCGGCATTCCAACCGCCGTCTGCGGCGAACTTGCCGGCGACCCTGCCGGCGCATTGGTCCTGGCAGGACTTGGAGTCGGCGAACTCTCGGCCGACGCCGGCTCGCTCGACGGCATGCGGGCCGCTCTGTCGGGCGTCACCAGAAGCCAGCTCCGGGATCTGGGCCAGCGGGCCCTTGCCGCGCCCGACGCCGCAACCGTCCGCTCGATGGCGGCAAAACTCCTGGCCTAGCCTCCTCGTCCGTAGGCCACCGAATCGACGAGGGCGTCGAGAACCGCGTCGAGCAGCCCCTGCGGAGTGAAGGGCTTGGCCACAAAGGCGTAGTCGGACTCCTCAGCCAGCACGATCTCTTCCGCGTAGCCCGACATCAGTAGCACGCGCAGCCCGGGCAGGCGGCGGCGCAGCTTGTCGGCGAGTTCTATGCCGCTCATGCCCGGCATAACGACATCGGTCAGCAGCAGGTCCAGCTCGACTTCCGGGCGCCCGGCGAACTCGAGCGCCTGCGCAGCGTTGGCCGCCTCCAGAACCTGGAAGCCCGCGCCCGTCAGGACGCGCAGGGTCAGATCCCGGAGCATCGGTTCGTCCTCGACGAAGAGTATCTGGTGGCTCTGCGTAATCCTTGGAGCCTTCGGCTTCGCTTCTCGGGCGCTCTCCGACTTCTCCGTCACATCCGGGAAGTAGATTCGGAAAGTCGTCCCCTGCCCGGGTTCGGAATAGACCCAGATGTGGCCGCCCGACTGCTTGACGATGCCGTAGCTCGTAGCCAGGCCGAGGCCGGTGCCCTTGCCGACCTCCTTGGTGGTGAAGAAGGGTTCGAAGATCCGCGCCTTCGTCGCCGCATCCATCCCGGTCCCGGTGTCGGCGACGGAAATCACGATGTAGTCGCCGGGCGGGATCTCCGAATGCCGCGACAGATCCGTGTCGTCTAGATGGGCGCGCTCCGACCGGATAATCAGGCGGCCGCCGCCGGGCATCGCGTCGCGGGCGTTGAGGGCGAGATTGAGGATGACCTGGCCGAGCTGGGTCGGGTCGACCTGGATCGTCCCCGACTGGGGCAGCATCGAAACGATCAGTTCGATCCGCTCGCCGATCAGCCGGCGCAACATTGGCTCCGTGGAGTTGATCACGTCGTTGGGATCCACGAACTGGGGCCGCAGCACCTGACGCCGCCCGAACGCCAGGAGTTGTTGCGTCAGCCCCGCGGCCCGCTGCGCCGCATCCTTGATCGTCCGCAGGTCCGAGGTCACGTCCGACCCCGCAGGGGCCGACAGCGCCAGGTCGGAATAGCCGATGATGCCGGTCAGGATGTTGTTGAAATCGTGGGCGATGCCGCCCGACAAACGCCCGATCGACTCCATCTTGCGCGCCTCGAATAGCTGGCTCTCCAGGGCTCTGCGCGCGGTGATGTCGACGACCGTAGCCAGGACGAGTAGACCGGCCGGTGTCTCGAGATGCACGAGGCTGATTTCGACCGGGAATTCGGCGCCGTCCTGCCGCCGAGCCGCTAGATCGAGCCCAATTCCCATCGGCCGCGTCGAGGGCGCCTGCACGAACGCGGATCGATGGGCAAGGTGCGCGGCCGAGAGCCCTTCGGGGACGATCACTTCCACCGGTCGCCCGATGAGCTCGTCCCGCGGCCAGCTGAAAGTCGCCTCGGCCTGAGGATTGGCGTACTGGATGACGCCTGCCGCGTCGACGCCGACGACCGGGTTCGGGCCGGCTTCGAGGATCGGCAAGGCGTCCTTGCCGATCATGGGCAGCGAACCGGAGGCGGCGGAGCGGCGGGCTGGCGTTGCATGACTCTCGCGATACTGGCCCCTCGCCCACACAGATTCACCTACACCACATTGCGTATGCGACCCTTCGGGGAAGACCGCCGCCGGCCTATTCGGCCTCGATTCGGTATCCGACGCCCGGTTCGGCGACGATCAGCCTGGCGGCGGCGCCCGTTGAATCGGCGGCTGCCAGCTTGCGGCGAAGACGCGAAACGTAGACGTGGAGGTAGTGGGCCTCGTCCGAGTAGGCCGTGCCCCAGACTGCCCGCAGGAGCCGGCCGGCAGTGACGACGCGGCCCGGCTGCGAAAGCAGCACTTTGAGCAATTCGAACTCGCGCGGGGTCAGCTCGACGGGAGTCTCCCCGACTCTGACCTCGTGGCGCGGCACGTCCAGCACCACTGGACCGAGCCGCAGCCTTCCCTCCGAGTCCGCCTCGGGGCCCGCGGCGCGCCGCAGGACCGCACGCATCCGGGCGTGCAACTCCGACAGCCCGAACGGCTTGGTCAGGTAGTCGTCGGCGCCGGCATCCAGAGCCGCCACTCGGTCTTCCTCGCGACCCCGTGCCGAAACTACGATGATCGGCGTCAGGGCCTCGCGTCGAACCCGCAGGATCACGGCCTGACCATCGAGGTCGGGCAATCCCAGGTCGAGCAGGATGAGGTCCGGACGGCGGTTGTCCCACAGCCGCAGCGCCTCGCGAACGTCGCCCGCCTCGTCGACCTCGTGGCCCCGGGCTCTCAGATTCGTGGCAATCGCGGTCCGAGCGGACACGTCATCCTCCACGATCAGGACCACCGCTCCCCGATCGCTCATCTGGGCTCGGCCGCCGGCTCGGCGGCGGCGGGCTCGACGGCGGCGGGCTCGCCGTCCACAGCCAGGCGCACGACGACCTCCAGACCGCCCATCGGGCTGGGGCGCGCCACGACCGAGCCGCCCATCGACTCGGCCAGCCCCTTGACGACCGCCAGCCCGATGCCCGACCCACCCTCCGAACGCGAGTCGCGTCGTCGCGGCGCGCGATAGAACCGTTCGAACACGTGCGGCAGGACCGCGGCCGGCACGCCCGGACCGGCATCGTCGACGACAAGCCAGACCTGACCGCCGACGGCTTTGGCGGTGACGCGTACCGCCTTGCCGGCCGCGTACCGGGCCGCGTTCTCGAGCAGGTTGGTAACGATCTGGTCGACGAAGATGGCGTCGACGTCGACCGCCGGAAGGTCGACCGGGATCTCGACTTCGAGCTGCCCCGCGGCCAGCACCGACCGCATACGCTCCGCTACCGGTTCGATCAGGTCGGCCAGGTCGTACAGCTGGAGCGATGGATGGAGCGCCCCGCCCTCGATCCGCCCCAGGTCGAGCATATTCCGTACGAGCCGGCTGAGTCGCTCGGCTTCGGCATCGATCGAACCCGCGACCGCCTGCACCTCGGCGGGCGGCATCGCCACGGCCGGGTCCATCAGATTCCCGGCCGCGGCCCGGATTGCCGCCAGCGGCGTCCGGAGGTCGTGCGAGACCGAGTCCAGAAGCGCCGACTTGAGCGCGTCGCCCTGACGGGCAACCTCCACGGCCGTGGCCTCGGCCGCCAGCCGGTCTCGTATCACGGACTGGCCCAGCTGATCCGCGGCCGCAGCCATCAGCCGCGAGTGGGACCGGCCCGGGAACGGCTCGCCGTGCAGGCGGGTAGCCCACAACGATCCGATCATCTCCCCGCCGGCGGAGATTGGGACGCGCAGGACCGTGAGTGGTTCGTCGTCGCGGAACTGGCGCAGCCGTGGCTCCCTGCCATCGGCACCGCCGCGCATCGGAATCGCGATTTCACGGACCTTGATCCAGCCGGGCTGCTTGTCGGCGGAACCCGGCTGGAGTGTCCAGCGCGTAGCCACCGATGGTCGGGGCTCGCCGGCTCGCGTATCGGCAACCACGCGCTCCTCGGGAATGGCGTCGCCGATGCCGATCCAGACGCGGGCCATTTCGGCCTCGCGCGCAAGGCGGGAAGCCAGTATCGGCGCGGCCTCGAGCGCGGTTGCGGCCGTGGCGATGTCACGGCTCAGGGCGAACATCGCGCGAGCCTCGGCGCCACGCAACTCCGCCTCGCGGCGGCGCTGCAGCTGGAGCGCCGACAAACGCCCGACGGCGATCGCGACGACGAGGAAGACGAGCAGGTCGACCCACTCGTCGGGCGCGGAGATGGCAAACGTGTAGTAGGGCTGGACGAAGAAGAAGTCGTACAGCAGGAACGAAGCAACCGCGGTGCCGACTGCCAGCCAGCTGCCGTAGCCCATCCCCACGGCCACCACGGCGAGCAGGTAGACCGCCACCGTAGGGGCGCCCAGCAGCCGTTCCAGGGCCCAGACGAGCAGCGTGGCAAGCGCCAGACTGGCGACCGAGGCCACCAGACCCGCAACGGGATGTCGGTAGGGCCCGACTTTGGCGAACGAGCGAGTCAGCACGAGCCAATGGTAGGCCCGGCCGAGCCGGCGTGGCAGCCGGTCTCCAGTCGGACAGGACCCCACGCTATGCCTCAGAATGGCGGCGCGCCGCGATGGTGGACCAGCCTGACGCGCAACGACCAGGGGACTGAATGGCACCGACCGTCAAGCGATCAACCTCACGAACCGCGCCCGCGCCCGCACCTGCGGCGCCGGCCCCGACCCCCAAGTCCCCCGGGCGCTCGGTCGCGTTCAGCGCCGTGAAAGGGTGGATCGAGCAGCTGCGCCAACCGCCGAGCAGCCCTCACGAGACCCGCGGCGCCAGCATCGTGCGGCCCGTGGTCTTCGGCGCCACGGACGGGCTCGTCTGCAATCTGTCTCTGATCATGGGTGTGGCCGGCGCGGCCCGCGAGGATCCGCATTCCGTCGTGATCGCCGGCATCGCCGGCCTGCTCGCCGGCGGTTTCTCGATGGCCGTGGGCGAGTACGTTTCGGTCCGGTCGCAGCGGGAGTTGCTCGAGTACCAGATCGAGTTGCAGCGCCACCAGCTCGACCACACCCCGGCGCAGGAACGCGACATCCTGCGCGAGATCTACGAAGCCAAGGGTCTCTCGCGGGCCGAGTCCGACCTGATCGTGCAGCGGATCATGAAGGACCCCGAGCGAGCCATCGATACCTTCGTCCGTGAGGAAATCGGGTTGTCGGCCGAGACTATGGGTTCGCCGGTGGCGGCGGGACTCGGGTCTCTGTGCGCATTCGCCCTGGGCGCGTTCGTGCCGCTGCTGCCGTTCTTGATTGCGTCGGGCGTGCCCGCGTTTGCCTTCAGCATCGGGGCGTCGGGCCTTGCTCTCTTCGCCGTGGGACTGGGCGTCAGCCGGCTTACGCACCGCCACGCCATCTGGACGGGCGTCCGACAGGTGGGCCTGGGCGCGGTGGCCGCGGCGGTGACTTTCGGCATCGGATCGCTGCTCGGAACCGCCGTCCACTAGCTCCGGATAGGAGTCCGTCCGAGGTCGGTTACTGAGTTCTGAGTACTCAGTCCGGAACCCGCCGGCCGATATCCCCTATGAGGCGAGCAAGCCGGTGTTCGCCTTGCGGTGCGACGTGCCTTGCGTACACTTCCCCGGCCGCACTGGACGCCCAACCCATGCGACTCAGTGTCAGGACCAAGATCTTGGCGACGTCGGGTCTTCTTCTGCTTGCCTCGCTGATCGTGACCGTCGTGGCCGTCGTCAGCCTGAGCAGCGTGAACGACCAGGCCGACCTCTCGTACTCGCACGGCACGACCGCCGTGAAGGCCCTGGCCGTCATAGACACCGCGATCGGAGAGAAGCAGGCGTCACTGAACGAAAGCGTCTTCATCGGGAACGTCCCAGATGCCCAGGCACAATTCGACCAGGTGATCAACGCAGACGACAAGGAGATCGCCCAGGCCCTGGCCACGTATGAAGCGATCCCGCACTCCAGCCAGGAGGCCAGCGACCTGGCGGCTCTCAAGGCGGCCATGACGCCGTACACGGCCGCCTTCACTCAAGCGCTGGCCGATGCCAAGGCCGGCGGCCAGCGAGCCGGCAGCGAGGCCATTCTCGTCCAGTCGCAGCACGATCAGATGGTGGCTACGCTCGACAAGCTCCAAGCCGCGGCCGAGGCCGACGCCCTCGCGATCAAGACACAAACGCGATCCACCTTCGAACAGGGCCGCGCGATCGCGATCGCGGTCCTGCTCGTCGCGCTCGTCGGCGGGCTGTTCGTCTCGATCCACGTCGCCGGTGGAATCCGGAAGGGCGTCGCAGCGGTTCAGGCGCAGCTGACGCTGATGATCGACCGCGGCGTGACCGGGCTCGACCTCGGCATGGCGGCCTTCGCCCGCAACGATCTGACCCACGAACTGGTCCCGACCGTCCAGCCCCTGGCGAACTACAGCTCCGATGAGATCGGCCGGACCGCCGAGGTCTCGAACCGGTTGCTCGAGAAGATCCAGAGCACCATGCGCTCCTACGAGACCGCGAGAGCAGGGCTGGCCGAGACCATGAGCCAGGTCAAGGCCGCGGCCGAGGCCCTGGCGCGATCTGCGGATCAGCTCAACTCGGCTGCCACTCAATCCGGCAACGCGTCGAGCCAGGTCGCCCTGACGATCGGCCAGGTAGCGGCCGGCGCCGGCGACCAGGCGCGCGCGGCATACCAGACGAGCACCGCCACGCAAGACCTCTCCGAGATCATCGAACGTGTCGGCGAGGGCGCGGCCAGCACCGGGATCCGCGTTCAGGACGCCTCGCGGGCACTCGACGCGACCACTCGGGCCGTGGACCAGGCGATCCGCGACTCCGAGGAACTCACGCCTCTCAACGAGCGAGTGGACGCCGCCGTTGCTGCAGGCGCGATGGCCGTCGACGAAACCGCCGGCGGGATGAGGCGGATCAAGACATCCGTCGAAGTAACGGCCGCGCGAGTCACTGAACTTGGCGCCAAGGGTGAGCAGATCGGGGCCATCGTCGAGACGATCGACGACATCGCCGAGCAGACCAACCTGCTCGCGCTCAACGCGGCAATTGAAGCGGCGCGAGCGGGTGAGCAGGGCAAGGGCTTCGCAGTGGTCGCCGACGAGGTTCGCAAGCTCGCCGAGCGCTCGTCACAGGCAACCAAGGAGATCGCCCAGCTGATCGGCCAGGTCCAGTCGGGCACCGAAGCTGCCGTTCAGGCCATGAAGGCCGGGGCCGCGGAAGTGGAGACGGGCGCAGAACTGGCCGAACAGGCCGCGGGAGCTCTGCAGGAGATCCGCGAAGCCGCGGCCGCCCGCAACACCGTCCTCAACGACATGATGTCCTCCGTAGTCGAGATCAGGTCGCTGAGCGCGGATGTCGTGCGGGCCACGGACGGCATCTCGGAGATTGCGGCCGAAACCAACGCGGCAGCGGCTCGAATGGGCTCCGCCGCCGACACGGTCGGCCAGTCGGTCGAGTCCATCGCCGCGATCAGCCAGGAGAACTCGGCCTCGGCCGAAGAGGTCTCCGCGGCGACGGAGCAGATGTCGGCCCAGGCCGAAGAAGTAGTCGCATCGGCGGCGACGCTGTCCGAGATGGCTCAGGGCCTGGACGAACTCGTCGCTCGCTTCCGCCTCCAGGACGGTGATCCGGCGAACTCCGGCAACGTAATCCCCCGCCGCCGCGCCAGCGACTGGCAAGCTCCATCGAGTCGTCAGGCCGAATCGGCATGACGCAGTCCATGGCAGGGTCGCTTTCCCCCCAAGCGGCCCTGCCAACCCCCCTCGCGAAACGATTCCGGGCCGGCGCGACCCACGCGGTATGCTCACTTCATGCCAGCCAAACCTGAAGCCACAACGCCACTGATCGCCGTCATCGTCGCCGACGCCGCCGCCACGCGCGACCCCGCCCTCACGCTGCGCAAGAGTGAGTTGTACGCGGACGGGGTTCGGCGCCACGGCGGCAAGCCCGCCTTGATCTCCGTCGCCACGCCTCCGGCCGAGCGCGACCGAATCCTGGGCGGCATGGACGGCCTGCTCCTGAGTGGCGGCCCGGACATCGATCCGGCTCTCTATCACGAGGCAGTCACCGGCGCGATCGAGATAGACGCGGCCCGAGACACACTCGACCAGCTGGCATGGCACGAGGCCGAGCGGCGATCGGTGCCGGTCTTCGGCATCTGCCGCGGGTTCGAGGCCGTCAACGTCTTCTCGGGCGGAAGCCTGTTGCAGGATGTACCCGACCACGCCGGTGTTCCGTACGGTGCCGGCCCGGCGCACACCCACAATCTCGAGATCGACGGGGAGAGCCGGTTCGGACGGGCACTGGCCGAGGGCTCCGAGGAGGGCCTGGCGACCGAAGACGAAGACGACGACACGGCCGAGCTGACCGTCAACACGTTCCACCATCAAGCCGTCGACCACACCCGGCTCGCCCCGGGCCTGCGCGCGGTGGGCTGGGCCGCCAGCCACGAGGGCCGAATCGTCGAGGCGCTCGAGAGCACCGGCGACCGCTGGGTCGTTGCCGTCCAGTGCCATCCCGAGCGGACCGACTCCACGCCCAATGAATTCGAGGGCGTGTGGGAGGCCTTCGTCCGCGCCGTCCGCGAGACATCGGCCGCTCCCGAGGGCTGAACGGGCCGCATTCGCGCCATTCGCCGCTCGCGCCGGCTCGGCTGACGCTATCGTGTGGCCGATCACGGGAGTGAGCAGGCATCGTCCGTCATGCGAGTCACGGAGGTCCTTCGGTGTTCGTACCCCTCTCGGTGCTCGAGTTCCGCGACAGGGCCGAAACCTACTTCGGCGAGAAGATCGGCGTTGTCGACGGCGAGCGCAGCTTTACGTACCGTCAATTCGGTGAGCGGTCGCATCGGCTTGCCAACGCCCTGCGCGAGCTCGGCGTCGCCAGCGGCGATCGAGTCAGCTTCATCACCTACAACACCCACCAGCTGCTCGAGGCGTACTACGGCGTCCTCGAAGCCGGCGCTGTGCTCAATCCGATCAACATCCGGCTGACACCCAAGGAGATCGCCTATATCGTCGGCCACGCCGGCTCGAAGGTCGTCTTCTTCCACAAGGACTTCAAGCCGCTCGTCGAGGCGATGATCCCAGAGCTGCCGGAGCGGCCCCGCTTCGTGATCATGGAGGGCGCTCCCGACGGCGTGGCGCACGACGAATACGAGGCTCTCCTGTCCGGTGGCTCCCGGGATCCGCTGAAGCCCGAGATAGACGAGAACGCCATGGCCGAGCTGTTCTACACGAGCGGCACGACCGGCTTCCCCAAGGGCGTGGCCATGACCCACCGCGAGTTGTATCTGCATTCCATGGCCGCGGAGATCGGGCTGGGCTTCACCGAGGACGACGTGGTTCTGCACGTGGTGCCGCTATTCCACGTCAACGGATGGGGCACGCCCCACTTCCTGACCATGGTGGGCGGCCGCCACGTCATGCTCCGCAAGTTCGAGCCGCTGGCGTTGATCCAGACCGTCGAGCGCCACAAGGTGACCCGCGTTCTGGCCGTCCCGGCGATATTCAACGCCGTTCTCAATCACGCCGAGCGGCCCAAGCACGACCTCTCCAGCCTGAAGCAGCTGATCATCGGCGGCGCGCCGTCGTCGCCGACCCTGATCACCAGCCTCGAAGCGGCATTCCCCGGCGTCCAGGTTTTCGCCGGATACGGCCTGACCGAGACCTCACCGATCCTGACGCTGGCCATTCCGCGCACGTTCCTGACCGAGTCCGAACCGCCCGAGAAACGTCAGGCGAGGCAAGCCTGGACGGGCTGGCCGCTCCCCGGCATCGCGCTCCGCGTCGTCCACTCCGACGGCCGCGACGTCCGGCCCGACGGCGAGCAGATCGGCGAGATCATCGTCCGATCCAACACGGTCATGGAGGGCTACTACAAGGACCCCGAGGCGACCGCCGCGACGATCCAGGACGGCTGGCTCCACACCGGCGACATGGCCGTGATCGACGAGCAGGGCTACGTCCTGATCAAGGACCGTTCCAAGGACATCATCATCCGAGGCGGCGAGAACATCTCGTCGGTCGAGGTCGAGAACGCCATCATGGCCCACCCGGCCGTGCTGGAGTGCGCCGTCGTGGCAGCGCCGGACAAGGCGCTCGGCGAGGCGCCGGTCGCCATAGTCGTGCTCAAGCCCGACGCCACTCTGACGGTCAAGGAGTTGCGCGACCACTGCAAGGCGCGGCTCGCCCGCTTCAAGGTTCCGCGCGACATCCACTTCCACGAGTCGCTGCCAAAGGGCGGAACGGGCAAGATTCTCAAGGCGGAGTTGCGCGAGCCGTTCTGGAAGGGCCACGACTCGCGCGTCCAGTAGTCTCCGGGCGGCATGGCCGCTGCCGCCAACCGCCACCGGCCCGCATCGGGAGGAGGAAGACGTGCTGTTCGATCTGCCGCTCTCCGAGTTGCGCGAATACAAGCCGGACCGCGACGAACCGGCCGACTTCGACGCCTTCTGGGCCGCGACTCTCGCGGACGCTCGATCGCACCAGCTCGCGGCGACCTTCGAGCCGGTCGATGCCGGCTTCGCCACGGTCGACGTTTGGGACGTGACGTTCGCCGGCTTCGGTGGCCAGCCGATCAAGGGCTGGTTCCTCGCTCCGCACGATGTGGCGGCGTCGCCGTTCGTGCGCGAGGGCCGGCTGCCCTGCGTGGTCGAGTACATCGGTTACGGCGGCGGTCGGGGCCGGCCGCTCGACTGGCTGGCGGCGCCGAGCGCGGGCCACGCCCATCTCGTGATGGACGTTCGCGGCCAGGGCAGCACGTGGCGGGCAGGCGACACCCCGGACCCGGATGCGGACGCGACCGGCGGCCAATTCCCCGGCTACGCGACGCGGGGCATCACCGCTCCCCAGACCTACTACTACCGGCGTCTCATGACCGACGCGGTTCGGGCCGTGGAAGCGGCCCGCGCCAATCCGCTCGTCGATCCGGCACGCGTCGCCGTCAACGGCGGCAGTCAGGGCGGCGGGCTGGCGCTGGCAGTGGCCGGGCTCGTCCCCGACCTCATGCTCGTCCTGCCCGACGTGCCGTTCATGTGCCACTGGCGCCGGGCCACGCAGATCACCGACGAGGACCCCTATCACGAGATCGTGCGCTACTGCAAAGTCCATCGCGACCGGGCCGACGACGTCTTCCGAACGCTGTCCTACTTCGACGGCGTGAACTTCGCCGCCCGGGCCAAGGCGCCGGCACTCTTCTCGGTGGCGCTGATGGACGCCGTCTGTCCGCCCTCGACGGTCTTCGCGGCTTACAACCACTACGCCGGGCCCAAGGAGATCGAGGTCTACCCGTTCAACGGCCACGAGCAAGGCGAGTCGATCCAGATTGAGTTGAAGTTCCGGCACCTCGCCTCCGTCGCGCGGCCTTGACCGGCGCGGTGCGACCACGGGCGACGGCATGGCCGCGGGCGACGGCGCGGCTCCGGACGGGGAGCCGGTGAGGGTGGCGCTGCCCCGGACGAGGCAGGGCTGGCTGGCCCTCGCGGCGCTGGCCGCGATCGTCGCGGCCGCGGTCGTGCTTCGCTTCGTCGATCTGGCCACGAACCCGGGTGGGCTCTTTCCCGACGAGGCGGCCGAGGGGCTGGACGCGGCGAAGCTGCTCCATCAGCCCGGCTTCCACGCCGACTTCCTGGTCTGGTTCACCGACGACGCCGGCCGCGAAGCGCTCTTTGCGTACGTCGTGGCCGGGGCTTTCGGCATCTTCGGCCACTCGGTGGAAGTGCTGCGGGCGACGGCCGCGGCATTCGGCGTCGCCGGCGTGCTGGCGATCGGATGGCTGGGACGGCGCTTCGGGACGTGGACCGGGATCGTGGCGTCGGCCTGGGCCGCGGGCTCGTTGTGGCTCGTGTGCGTGAGTCGCGACGGCATGCGCAACACGATCGTGCCGTTCTTCGGGGCCGTGGCCCTGGTTGCGCTGCTCAACTGGGCTACGCGGCCCGGCCGCATATCGGCCTCGGCGGCGGGAGCGGTGACGGCGTTGGCGGCGCTGTACACGTACCAGCCACTCAAGCTGCTGCCGGTCCTGGTGGTGGTCTGGCTGTTCTGGCTGCGCCGCTCCGACCGCTCCCGATTCGACGAGATGCGCCCCGGCTTCGTCCCGTTCGGGGCCGCGTTTCTGCTGGTCGCGGCACCGATGCTGGCCGTGGCGGTTACGAACCCGAGCAACTACTTCGGGCGTGCGGCGGCGGTAAGCGGCTTCAATCCGGACGTCCAATCGGACACGGGGCTGCCCGTCCACATTCTGCGGACACTCGGCATGTTCGGCTTCGCCGGCGATCCGAACGCGCGCGACAACGTGGCTGGTCTGCCGCTCGTGCCGCTGCCACTCGCCGCCCTGGCGGCCGTTGGCGTGGCGCGGCTGTGGCGGATGCGCCGCGACGCGAGCCACTCCCTGATCTTGCTGGCACTGCCCATCTTCATGATCGCGCCGCTGGTGGCGACGGAAGGCGGATCGCCGCACGCGCTGCGGACGCTCGGCCTGGCGGCACCCGTGGGCGTCGCCATCGGCTTGGGGGCCGTGGAGCTGGTGGAGCAGGTCCGCCGACGCTGGGGGCGATGGTCGGCGAGCCTGACCGTGGCGGCCGTGGCGGTGACCTTGACCGCGGTCGCCGTCTGGAGCGGGTGGGCGTATCTGCAACGCTCGGTCGCCGACCGCTATGACGCCTTCAGCTATCCGGTCGCCTCGCTGGCGGATCTTGCGGCCGAGCATCCGGGTGCCGCCGTGATCGTGGACGACTACACGTCGATGGACGTCGCGTTCGTCGACTTCGACCGCCCGCCGGCGATCTTCGCGCCGGGAATGCGGATCGCCGCACCGGCCTCGTATTCGGAGATCCTGGCGCTCAGCCGCGCCGACCTGACGAAGGCCCTCGGCGCGGAGATCGGCGGGCGAGCCGCGGCCGTGGCGTGGGATCCGTCGGGGGCGCCGGTCGTCTGGGCGGTCGTGCCTTAGTCTGTTCGATGTGATTCGCCCCCGCCTGCCGATCCCGGGCCGACTTGCCGCGCACCCGTCCTACGCCCGCGCGGTAGGTCTGGCCACCGTGGCCGGCGCGGTGTTGAGGTTCGCGCTGATCGCCCGCCAGCCCATCGGCTACGACGAGGACTTCACGGCCGTGGTGGTCCACCAGCCCGTGGGTCGGATGATCGACATCGTGAGCCGCGACAGCGCCCCGCCGCTCTTCTACCTCCTGGAACGTGCCGTCGTCGTCGCGGCCGACTTTCTCGGCCTGGCCGGTTTCGGCGGCCCGGGCGGGCCCGTGGCTTTGCGGCTCGTTCCCACGCTGGCGGGGATCGCGGCCATTCCACTCCTCGCCGCACTGGCGCGGCGTGTCGGCGGCGACCGCGCCGGCATCTGGACCGCGGTCTTCGCCGCGTTCGTACCGACGGCGGTCATGCTGTCCGGTTTCGTGAGGATGTACGGAGCGGCATCGACTCTGACCGTGGCGGCGGCGCTGCTGATGTGGCGCGCGGTCGAGAAGCCCGGCCCGTGGCGCTGGGCCGCGTATACCGTGACCGCGGCCGCGGCTGTCTGGATGGACTACTTCTCGGCCGTGGCGCTGGCCGGCATCTTCGCCGCCGCCGTCTGGCTGCGACCCGACCGACGTGTCGTTGCGGCCGCCTTCATCTCCACGGCCGTCGCCTGCGCCTCGATCGCGCCGTGGCTCTACGTTGCGCAGGCTCAGCTCCAGCACACCGGCCAGGGTTTCTGGGTCTTGCCGCTCGGACCGGCCATGATCGGCGGTACCTACTGCCAGCTCTTCATGGGCCCACCGATCGATTGGGGGATACCGTTCGGGCTCGTCCTGGTCGGGCTGCAGTTCGCGGCGGTGCTGGCCGGGTCCGCTGCGCTGGCCTGGGCGGCAGTCGTCTGGCGGCGACTCGAGCCCGCGGCCCGGCGGGCGGCCGTCTACTGCCTGCTGGCCGCCGGTGGAGTCGCGCTACTGACCCTTGTCAGCATCTGGCGGCCGGTGCTCGACGCGCGCTATGCCAGCGTCATGTGGCTGCCGCTCTTCGCCCTGGTTGGGGTCGGGCTGGCGGCGATGCCACGGCGCTATGCCACTCTTCTGGTGGCGGCCGTGGCGGTGCCGACTCTGGCACTGGGCGTTGTCACGACCCATCGCGAAACCTCGTCGCTCGTGCCACAGCTCGACGCGGAGGTCGGCCCGCACGACCTGGCCGCCGCAGCGTGGGACCACTACCTGATATTGCTCGACGAGACCAGCCCGGCGGTCCAGTCGCGGCTCCACGTTCTCAGTACCACGGACCTGCCCTGGTATCTGGGTACCGCCGCCTACCCCGACGGCGCGGTGATCGCCGCGGTCCCAGCGGACGTGGTTGCGAACGGCGGCCGGATCTTCTGGGTCGCCGATCCCGGTGTGGCCGCGCCGGTTCTACCTGCGGGTTACCACTCGCAGCAGGTCCGTTGCGCGATCGAGGTCTGCCTCACGATCTACGGCCCGCCCGGCGGTTAGCGCCGAGGCCGCGTACCGGGTGCTACCAGCCGGCTGTCGCACCGGAGGCACTCTTACTGCTCGTCCCGGTGCGGGACACAGTGACCTGGATGAAGTGCTCAACCGCGGTACCGAAGTTGTATGACAACACGAAATGTCCGCCGGACTTGGACCTTGTACCGGGCATGCCAGGGCCAGAGTCGACGTTCCACGCGGCTTTGTCCTTCGTGAAGTAGGACGCGGTTGTGGTGCAGATCTGGGAAGTTGGCCCGCTGACCTTGCACGAGAACGTGGGCTTGTACAGCGCCGGCACGGGCGTAGGCGCCGGCGTAACGGGCACCGGAGTGACAAGAATGCACCCAGGTTGGCCCGGATTGAGGCTCGCGCTGGGACCTGCAGCCAGGTCCGGGGTCGGACAGAGGCCCGGGCTGGGGCTCGGACTCGGACTCGGGCTGAAGGCGGGCAGCGGGGTCGGGCTGTCCGTCGGCGTCGGGCTGAGGCTCGGGCTTGGGCTTGCCGTCGGGGTGCCTGCCGCCGCGATGCCGTTGTTGGCGGGCGTCGCGCTTGGGTTTCCGCTCGCGGCGCCGACCAGCAGCACGCCGCCCTCGATGGAAACCAGGACGATGGCGATGGCCGCGGCAACGAGAGCGAAATCGCGGCGGAGGCGGCCCTTGCGGGGGGCAACGGCGGCAACGATGGGCCGCGGGATCTCCGGCCCGGTCGGCGCGAAGGGCGGCCGCGGTCGGGCGGTGCCCGTCATCGACTTGGCGACGCACGTCAGGCAGCTGCGGCGCGAGGTGCTCCAGCACTCGTTGCAGACGAACTGGCGGCATTCATGGCAGAAGCGGAAGCTCTGGACGAAGGACTGGTAGGCCTCGTCGTCCATCTTGGCGAGGAGCTGCCGTCGGGCGGTGTCGTAACCCGCGCCCAAACCCTCGTGAAGCTTGACCGATCGTCCGACGCTCATCGAGAACGCGCGAAGCTTCCCGGCGAAACTCAAACCGCGGCTCGAGGGCGGCAGCACGAAGCGCGTCTTGCAACGCTCGCACGCGTACTGGATCAGCGCGGGAGCTTCCGGGGTGCTTGTCATTGAGAGGCCTCGACCGACGGCGACAGTTGCTCGCGATATGAACTGGTGACCGGGCGTGTCTAGTGAAGGTCGTTTACATGCAGTTCCGTCGCAATGGGACAGTGGTACGCGCAGTACCGTCCTATGGGCAGTCGGGGCATAGTACTTCAGGGGCAGGCCGGTGGAAAACGTGCTCAAGTGTGGCATCTGGGGAGCGCGATTCCGCCCAGTCTGGACCGTCAGCCGAATGGTTGATGCACACGAACCGGCCGGTCGAGTAAAGTCCTGTAGCGCCAAGAGTTCTGGAGGATTGTTACGTGCCGAGTAGCAGCCGAAGGCTTCGCACCCCACCCGGCAGCCGTTTGCTCGCCGCGGCGCGAATCTCCTTGGCCGTGGTCGCAGCACTTCTCCTGACCTGGCCCGGGCAGGCGGTCGCCAAGAAGTCCGCCGTGACCGAGCAGGCGCCACCCCCCGCCATGTGGTCGATGAACCTGTTCAACTCGACGGTTTTCCGCTACCAGAACCCCGACTTGAACGGTTGCGCCGCGGGATCGACCATCACCATGCTCAACCTGATCGCCCTGTCGCCCCAGTCCGACCAGCCGCCTCCGCGGGGCAGCAGCGTCGCGACCAACTCGTTCCACTGGACCATCACCACCTCCTGGAACTCACTGGAAACGATCATGTGGTACGAGCGCGCCCACATGTCGATGAGCCGTGACCTGAAGGGCTCCGACCCGGAAGGCTGGCGCAACGGCCTCAACTATTTCGGTTGGGGCTCGATGTACGCCGACGTCTATCGCGACATGGCGTACACCTCGTTCAACGCGGCGGCGCATGCGGTCATCGATTCGATAGCCAGGACCGACAAACCCGCCGGGGTTCTCGGATGGGCCGGCAGCCACGCCCAATACGTCACCGGCTACAACGTTCAGGGTGACGACCCCCGCATCAGCGATAACTACACCATCATCGGGGTCTATCTGTCCGACCCGCTGCACGCGCAGGCCATGCCCACCGGATACCTCACGCTCAAGCAGTGGAAGTCTGGTCCGTACGCCATCAAGTTCGGCAAGTACGAAGAGTGGGGCTCGACCCTGGTAGACCCGATCGACGGCCAGATCGGCGACAAGAAGTGGCACGGCAAGTGGGTCGTGATCCAGCCCGTCCGGTAGTCGGCGATTGCCGAACGAGATGACCCGGCGCCGGCCGATCCTGTGGGCTTCCGCCGCCCTCCTGGCCGTGTTCACCTACGACTCCGTGGTCCGGCCGGCACTCGGTGGGCTGGTGGCGTTGCCTCTTGTCCCGGGCGGCCTCAAGGTCTTGACCCTGATCCTGACGCTCTTCAGCGTCGCTCACGCCTGGTATTCGCTGGGCGGCCGGGGCACTGCGATCTTCTTCTGGTTGAGCGCCCTGATCTCATGGGGCTACGAGCAGGTCGGGGTCATGACGGGCCTGGTCTTCGGCGCCTACCACTACACCGACTACCTGGGCCCGAAGCTGGGCGATGTGCCCCTGCTGATCCCACTGGCGTGGTTCATGATGATCTACCCGAGCTACGTGATCGCCAACCTGATCGGTGCCGGCCGTGCGGAAGTGACCGGCGGCGGCGTGCGCGGACTGATCGGTCTGGCGGCGATCAGCGCGGTGGTCATGACCGCGTGGGACCTCGTCATCGACCCGATCCTCTCCGGGCCTTCTGCCAGGGCATGGATCTGGGAGACGGGCGGGCCATACTTCGGCATCCCGATCCAGAACTACTGGGGCTGGCTCCTGACGACGTTCAGCGTCTATCTGGCCTATCGCTGGCTGTCGCGCGGATGGGCCGGCGACGGGCTCGCGCAGTCGCGCGCCGACTCCGTGGCGTGGACCTTGCCGGTCGCAGCCTACGGTCTGATGCTCCTCGCCGACCTGCTTTCGGGCGCCGCGCCGGCAGGCCTGGTCGTCATCGGCCCAATCGCTATGGGCGTGCCGCTGGTCGTGGCCGTCGGGCGGATCCTTGGCCGATCGTGTCGCCGACGCGGAGACGGAGGAATCGAACGCTCCGGAGTTCGGGGAAAGCGGCCACGACGCCCTTTTCCGGAGAGCCGTACTTGAAGACTCGGGCCCCCGCCGGCGCGGTGGCGTTGATGTGATCCAACCCCATGAGGCAGTAGGCGCACCAGAAGGCGACGTTCGCCTTCGCGGTTCCGACGCGGGTTTCGAACGCGATCCGCAGGGCGTCGTTGCCGCAGTTCGGGCAGAGACGGTGCGGGTCCGAAGGCAGGCGCTTGTACGCGACTTCGTACGAGTGGCGGAAGGCCAGATACAGGTCATCCTCGACCGTCAGCAGGCCATCGCCGAATGACGAGATCACTTCCTCCGTCGACAGCCCGCCCGTGCTCACGTCGCGGATGAAGGTGCGCCAGAATCCATCGGCCTCGATTGCCGCAGGGTCGACGTCCATCACTCGGGTTTCCAGACCGATCCCGGCCGCCGCCTTGTCACGCTTGTCGGCATTGGCACGGTAGTAAGGGAACAAGTCGAACGCGCCACGAACGCAAGCCGAGAACGCGTCCAGTGACGAGTTCACCAGGCGCACGGTCCGGCGGGTGCCGACGACCAGGGACACAACCTGGCCGCCAGAGGGCTCGAAGCAGATCGTCCCGTCGGGCTCGAATTCGCCGAACCGTACGATCCTCCTGTCGCTGGGGCCCTTGACCACGACCAACTCGGAGGCTGCGCGGTATCTGCCGAACATGTTTCGCGGCAGTTCGAGCGCGTCGAAAGCCTCGCGGGCCGCAGCCGGGAACCGGTCCGGGACCACGAAGACGGCCGGCTGGAACGTCGGCCAGCCGAGCGGACTTTCCTTCATCAATTCCTCGCACGGATGCTACTGCTCATTCAGTCTAGCGCCCGGCGGCGAGCACCTCTGCCATTTCCGGGCCGGGCGTCGAGACCGGCTCGGCAGTGCCGACTTCGAGGTCGTGGATGTAGCGGCGGCCGCGCATCCAGGAGGCTGCCGCAGACCCAATCGAGAGTGCGATGCAGACCACGAAGGCGATGCGCAAGCCGTCGACGAATGGGCCGGCGAGCAGCTCGGGGAAGAAGGACTTGCTCAGAATCGCCGTCTGAGTGGCAGCCGGCAGACCCGCCAGGACATGGGCCGGAATGAGCGTGGCCATCGGGTTATAGCCCAGGAATGCAGCGAAGAGCGCGCCGCTCGGTGGCAGGTTCGAAAGCTGAGTCGAGAGCTGGGCGGGAACCCCTGCCGCCGTCAGGTGGCCGAACATCGCTCCCGGCAGTCGGGCCGACAGGCCGGCGATCACCAGCGTGAATATGAACGTCATGCTCAGGCTCTGGGCCACGTTCTGGAACGTAGCCCTCATACCGGACGACGCGCCACGGTGCTCGGGCGGGACTGCGTTCATGATCGAAGCGGTGTTCGGGGCGGCAAAGCTGCCCTGCCCGATGCCGAGCGCCAGGAGCAGCAGCCCAAACGGTATGTAGTCGAAATCGGCCGGCATGATGAGAAATGCGGCGAACGCCGCCGCCGACAGCAGCATTCCACCCGTGGAGAAATAGCGAGCGCCGTATCGGTCGGAGAGACGGCCACACAACGGGCCGGCGACCAGGAACCCAACCGTCATCGGCAGCATGCAAATGCCCGCCCAAAGTGGAGCGTCCTGATAAGCGATGCCGTGGAGCGGCAGCCATATGCCCTGCAGCCAGACGATGATGATGAATTGCAGCCCGCCGCGCGCGAGGGACGAAAGGAAGCCGGCGATGTTCCCGGCGGTGAACATCCGGATCTTGAACAGTTCCAGACGGAACATGGGATCCGCGACGTTGAGCTCGACGACGACGAAGAGCACGAGCAGCAGCGTACCGACCGCCAGCTCGGCGATGACCATCGGGTTGCCCCAACCCATGCTCGAACTGCCGTAGGGCTGGATGGCATAAGTGAATCCAACGAGCACGAGAATCAGGCCAACGGCGAACAGGACGTTGCCTGGGATGTCGAGGCGCTGGTGCTTCCGAATGGTGGCCGTCTCGTGGAGCATGAGGTATGCCCAGACGGTCCCGAACAACCCGAACGGGACGCTGACCAGGAAGACGGCGCGCCAGTCGATGGCGGCGAGTACGCCGCCAATCAGCAACCCTACGAACATGCCGGCCAGGACGCCGATCTGATTCACGCCCATCGCCAGCCCGCGCTGTTCCGGCGGAAAGGCGTCGGTCAGGATGGCGGCCGAGTTGGCCATCAGGAAGGCGCCGCCGACGGCCTGGATCAGGCGGAAGACGATGATCTGCAGCGCCGCGCCGTTGCCCTGGC
Source organism: Chloroflexota bacterium (assembly GCA_003171035.1). Lineage (GTDB taxonomy): Bacteria > Chloroflexota > Limnocylindria > Limnocylindrales > CSP1-4 > Fen-1039. The sequence continues at coordinate 14,292 of PMXR01000060.1, read as the reverse complement.
CCTGCACGAAGAAGCACAGGATCGAACCCACGGTGAATATGGCGAACCCGGCGTTGTACAGCCGTACACGGCCATACATGTCGGATACGCGACCTGCCGTCACGAGCAGCGTTGCGGTCACGAGCGTGTAGCCGACGAGCATCCAAAGGAGATAGTCGGTTTCGCCCGGCGCGAGCGGGTCGATGCCGATGCCGCGGAATATCGCCGGCAGCGAGATGAGCAGGACGCTGCCGTTGAGGCCGGCCATCAGGATGCCCAGGGTCGTGTTCGAAAGGGCAATCCACTTGTAGTCGATGTGGGCGAGCCGGCGCTGGCGGTGAGCGGCGGTCATCGGGCGACTCCCGGGGCCGTGGCGGCCTCCGGGGCCGTGACGGCCTCCGGATCGGCCGGCAGCTCCGGGTCGGCCGGCAGCTCCGGGTCGGCCGGCGACTCAGGGTCGGCCGCAAGAAGCCGCTCCAGTAGTTCGGCGAGGGCAGTTTGATCTGACTCAGCCAGGGCCAGAACCCTGGAGGCAACGTCGCTATCGGCGACCGTGGCCACGGCATCCACGGCACGTAAGCCGGTGGCAGTCAACCGGACCAGGGTCACTCGCCTATCCGTCGGGCTGGCGACGCGGGCCACGAGCCCGGCCCGTTCCAGCCGGTCGACGAGATTGGTTATCGTCGAGCGGGCCAGCCCGAGTTCGGCACCGTAATGGCTCACAGGCACTTCGCCCAATCGAGATAGCACCCGGACGGCATGCAGGTCGCCGAACGAGATGCCGTACTCGGCCGCCAGCTGTCCTTGTAGCGGCTCCGCGAGGGCGACCACGCGCAGGAATGCCCCCAGGGTCCGGCGCTGCGTTGGGCTCAGGTTCACTCAGGATGCTCCCACTACACGAATAGTCCGACTTATGGGAGCATCTTACAGGGTTTCGTCGGGAATCGCCCCGGCGGTTCACGATGGATCGGCGGCTCGGGGCGGGAGCGTATAGGCTGGCTCCGAACGACCGGACGGACCTGCGCACGGAGACTTTCCGGATGTCGGAATCGACTCTTCAGATCGATCGGATCTCGAAGCGATACGGCGACGTCGTCGCCGTCGACGACTTGAGCTTCGAGATTCAGGCCGGTCAGTTGTTCGGCTTTGTGGGGCGCAACGGCGCCGGCAAGACCACCACCATGCGCATCGTGCTCGGCGTCCTCACGGCCGACAGCGGCGAGGTGCGCTGGGCCGGCCTACCGCTCGATTTCGCCTCCCGGCGCCGCATCGGCTACATGCCGGAGCAGCGTGGCCTCTACCCCAAGATGCACCTGCTGGAGCAGCTCGTATACCTGGGCCGGCTCCACGGCATGCCCGGCCAGACCGCACACCGTGAGGCCACCCGCTGGCTGGAACGCTTCGGCCTGGCCGACCGGCGGAACGACGAACTCCAGGCCTTGAGTCTCGGCAATCAGCAGCGCGTCCAGCTCGCGGCCGCGCTCGTCTTCGACCCCGAAGTGCTGGTGCTGGACGAGCCATTCACCGGGCTCGACCCGGTCGCCGTCGACCTCATGAGCGGCGTCCTGCGCGAGCGGGCTCAGGCGGGCGTCGCGGTCATCTTCTCCAGCCACGAACTGGATCTTGTCGAGCGGCTGTGCGACCGGGTCGGGATCATCGACCGAGGTCGGCTGGTCGCATGTGGCACTGTCCCCGAGTTGCGTGGTCGCGGCCCGCAACGGTACTGGGTCGACACCGCCCCCGCCGCTTCCGACTGGTGGAGCAGCGTCCCGGGCGTGACCGTCGTTCGCAGCGAGGGGACTCGCGCACTCCTGGAGCCCGCGGCGGGAGTCGATGATCAGGCCATTCTGCAGATTGCCCTGAGAGCCGGACCGGTCCACGAGTTCCGCCCGGCGCAGCCGGCCCTCGTCGAGCTCTTTCGCAGTTTCATCGACGAGGGGCGCCCATGAAAGCCGTGCGAGGTGGGGCCGGCGCTGGATCCGACCGGACTCGGTCGGTCGTTCTGCTGATCATCCACCGCGAGATCCTGATGCGACTTCGATCCCGGGTCTTCCGCGTCGGGACCGTACTGATCGTCGCCCTCATGGTCGTGGCAGCGTTGATCGCCTCGGTCGTCGCCGGCAGAAACACATCCGTGCAAGTCGGCTTCGTCGATTCGACGGCCGCACTGGCGCAGCCGTTCTCGGCCACGGCCGCGGCATTGGGCCTGGACGTGACGATCGTGGCGGTCGACGACCAGGCCGCCGGGGAGAATGACATTCGCGACGGTGGCCTCGACGTGCTGGTCGACGGGTCTGCGACCGACCCGGAGGCCGTGGTCAAGGAGCAACTCGACCCGACGATCCTGGCCGCGCTGCAGGCCGTGGTCAGGCAACAGGCGCTGGAGAGCCAGCTGAGAACGGCCGGCCTCGACCCGACTGCCGTTGAGGCCCGCATTGCCGCCGCCGGCGTGAAGATCCGTGGCCTCGAGCCGGTCGACCCACAGCGGACGCCCGAGATCCTCGTGGGGTTCGTTGTGGCCTACACGCTCATGATGTCGCTGAGTTTCTACGGCGCCTACGTGGCCCAGGGCGTGGTCGAGGAGAAGACCACGCGGATCGTGGAGATCGTGCTTTCGACGGTCCGGCCGAGCCAGCTGCTGACCGGCAAGATCGTCGGCATCGGACTGGTCGGCCTGCTGCAACTCGTGATCATCGCGTCGGCCGGATTCATCCTGGTTGCGACCACCCACATCGTCACGATCCCGTCTGTCGGCGCCACGGCTCTCGCCGTCGATCTCATCTGGTTTGCCCTGGGCTTCTACTTGTACGCGACGTTGTTCGCGGCCAGCGCATCGCTGGTATCCCGGCAGGAGGAAGTGGCGGGCGTCACGGCGCCACCGGTCATCCTGCTCATCATTGCTTATATCCTCGTCTACACCGTGGTCGCCGATCCGAGCAGTGTCGCCAGCACGGTGCTCTCGATGCTGCCGCCGTTCGCGCCGGTACTGATGACCTTCCGCATGGCCACGAGCGATGTGCCGGTCTGGCAGGTTCTGCTGGCCATGGCCCTGAGCGTCGCGACGTCCCTGGCCATAACGGCCGTTGCGGCCCGGATCTACGCGAACTCGATTCTTCGCGTGGGGTCACGGGTCAGGCTGATCGAGGCGGTAAGACGCCGCTAGGCACCAGGCGCCGCTAGGCACCAGGCACCGCTAGGCACCAGGCGCCGTTGCCGCGGGCCAAATGGAGCTAGTCGTCGCCCTCGATCCAGCCCTGCCGTCGTGCCACGCGGACGAGTGAAGTCCGGCTGGCCACGTCGTAGCGATCGAACATCCGCCGCAGCTGGCTCTCGATCGTCTTGAGCCGGAGCGCCAGGCGTTCGGCAATCTCCGCGTTGCCGAGGCCCTCGGCCACGAGCGCCAGGATTTGGGCTTCGCGCGGCGTGGGCGGCCGCAGCGCCGTACGGACGGCTCGGCGGACGTCGCTCGGGAACGCCGTGCCTCCGGCCGCGACGGTACGCACAGCTCCGACGATCTGCTCGATGGTCGCCATCTTCGAGAGGTAGCCCTTTGCGCCGTGATCGACGGCCGCGACGTAGTAGCTCGGATACGAGTACGCGCTGAGCATGATGAATGCGGGGCCCGCGGCATGCCGGGCGAGGAGTTCCAGCCCGTCGACCGTCCCGGCCAGGCGGATGTCGCAGAGGATCACGTCCGGGGATTCGGCCGCGATCAGACGTTCGGCCGCGACGCTGTCCCGGGCCGAACCTACGACGGTCAGGTCGGGTTCTACGCCCAGCAGCGCCGTCAGCCCCTCGGCGATGGCGGGGTGATCCTCGACGATTGCGAGGCGGATCACGTTCGTGGCTCCGTCGCGGGCCTCGCGCGGGCACGGCTCTTCGGCTTGTCGAGCGGGAGCCGAACGCTGATCATCGTACCCTCGCCCACGGTCGATTCGGCCACGATGGTGCCGCCGTGCGCTATCACGATTTCGCGCGCCAGATACAGCCCCAAGCCCAGCCCGGCCGTCGGCTTGTGCCCCAGCCTCGTATACGGCTGGAACAGAACCGGCATGACCTCGCTCTCGATCCCCTGCCCGTAGTCCCGGACCTCGACCACCGCCATGGATCCATCGCGGCGCACGGCCACGTCGATGGTCGGCGACCCCGCGTGCTCGACGGCGTTGGAGAGCAGATTGACGAAGACCTGCTGCAGCCGGCCGGCGTCGGCGTGGACGTCGACCGGCACGGGGCTCTCCGAGAGCCGGATCAAAGGTGCCTTGGGCAGCGCTTCGGCGACCTCGACGGCAGCGCGGATGACCGCGCACAGATCGATGGCAGACGTGACGATTTCGAACCTACCGGCCTGGATGCGGCTCACGTCGAACAGGCGCTCGACGAGTTCCCCGACTTGCCTGGTTTGCGCGAGTGCGCGGTCCGCATAGGTACGCGCCTGCGGCGAGCTGTTCGGACCGAGGTTTCTCTCGACTAGCTGGAGGTACCCGTGCAATGCGGCCACTGGGGTCTTGAGTTCGTGGCCCGCGGAGGCCATCAATCTCTCCAGGCTGAGCCTCATGGTGCGCTCGGACAGGTCGCGGATCGTCAGCACTCCGCCCCATGTCCGGTCGCCGGCAGTGAGCGGCTCCGCTATGGCCTCGAACCAGCGCCGCGTCCCTCCGGGCTTGGTAATCGCGAACTCCATCCTGAAGCGTTCGCCCCGAGCGGCGCGCTGCTGCGGCCGATCTTTCGACGGAATTGGGAGGCCGGCCACATCTTCGGGCTCGATCTCGGTTTCGGTGCCACCGAAGAACCGATCGTAGGCGGCGTTGGTCGCCATGATCAGGCCCTCATGATCGACCGCGACGACCGCGTCGCCGAGGCTGGCCAGAATCGAACGTATGCGATCGCGTTCCTCCTGGCTGTCCAGCCTCTGCTGTTCGAGGGTAGTCGCCTGGGCGCTCAGCTCGTTGGTTCGCGTGGCCAGATCTTCGTTTGCGACGTGAAGCTCCTCGACGCTCGAGGTCAGCTCCTCGTTGAGGGTTTCGAGTTCCTCGTTGGTAGCCTGGAACTCCTCGTTGATGGTCTCGACTTCCTCACGTGTCGCCTGCGCGTCCTCACTGGCCAGGAGCATCGCTTCGTTTGAAGTCCGCAACTCGGCGACCAGGGCGGTCAGCTCCTCGTTCGCTCGCAGAAGCCGTCCGTTGGTGACGACCGCTTTCTCGAGTCGCTGCCTTGTCCGCAGGTCGGCGCTGCGCTCAACCTCGAGTCTGGTCACATCCGTCAGTTCGACGACCGCGCCCTCGACGACTCGAGCCACGACGTGGTACGGCCGGACGGTGGCTTCCACGAACTGGGGCGTGTCGCTGGCGGCGTCGGTTGGCTCTACTTCGAACACGGATATCGTGGTCTCGCCGTTCAAAGCCGAGTCGATTGCCGTCCGGATCTCGCTTGGCGGGAGAACCTCGGCGAGATGTATGAAGTCCTGGTCGAAGGCCGTGCCGTGGATCCCGAGCATCTTGCGAGCCGCGGAGTTGATGCGCAGGATGTAGTAGCGCGAGTCGACGACGACCACGCCTACGGTCAGGCTGAGGAGCAGGCTGTCCGCCGACGCCGACGAATCGGTTACGCGCTTGGCGTCGCGGTGCGCGACTTGAATGGCCCGGTAGAGCTGGCCCTCCTGACTTTTTCGCGGGCGCAGTACCGCGGCTCGCATCGGGGGGATCGCGTAGCTCCCGGGTAGCCGCCGGTAGACCCGCAGGTGCGCCTCTTCCTCCTCGAACGGCTCCGGCAGGGCCAGGACGGTCTCGGATGCACCCAGGGCCAGCCGCCCGCCGGGGCGCAACGAGAACGCAAAGGTTTCGAGGGCGATCTGCTGCAGCGTCTTGGAGAAGTAGATCAGGACATTCCGGCAGAGAAGGAGATCGATCCGCGGGAATGGAGCGCGGGCGCTGAGATCGTGCTCGCCGAAGATCATGAGGGCGCGCAGCCGTTTGGCGACCTCGTACCGGCCTTCGGTCTTCACGAAGTATTTGGCCAGGACGTCTGCGGACAGATTCTTGAGTGCGGCGGGCGGGTAAACCCCGCGGCGCGCGAAGGCGGTTGCTTCGTGGTCTATGTCCGTCGCAAAGATCCGAACGTCGGGCCAATCGTCGCTATTCCCAAGGGCCTGGGCGACGATGATGGCCAGCGAGTAAGCCTCTTCGCCCGTCGAGCAACCGGCCGACCAGATGCGGAGATCCCGGTGCTCGCGCCGAGCCTCGTCGATCAGCTCGGGGAGGATCTTCTCCCGCAGATACTCGAAGAGCTTCGGGTCGCGGAAGAACTCCGTGACCTTGATCAGGAGGCTGTTGACGAGCCGGGCGTACTCCTCCGGATCGGACNNGAAGTCGATGCCGCTCCGCTCGTGGATCCGTTCGAGTAGATCGCGCAGTTCGTCGCGATCGGGACCCTCCGCCGGCGGGTGACCGGCCTTCAGAAACTCACCGACGACGGACCCAATCGAATCGAGATCGGCCGTCGCGTCGACCAGGGACCCCGGGATCGAACTCGGCATCGAGGGGAACATCGCCGTCGCGGGGTTCTCGATGACGACCGTTCCGCCGGCCTGCTTGACGTGCCAGACTCCCGCGGATCCATCGGACCCGCTGCCCGTGAGAATCACGGCGATGAGTCCCGGACCGAACACGGTTGCGGCGCTCTCGAGCAGCACGTCGATGGACGGTGCGACCGCACCGGGCTTGGCTGCGCGTAGCCGCAGGTCGCCGTGGCTGATCTCCACCAGCCGGTTCGACGGAACGACGAAGATGACGCCGTTCTCCAGGGCTTCACGATCCTCTACGACTCTGACGGGCAGCGTCGCATGGCGGGCGAGTATCTGGTGCAGGTGACTTGGCCGGCGCGGGTCGAGGTGCTGCGCGATCACGATCGGCGCCGGAAAGTCGGACGGCAAGCTCGCCACGAGGCGCGAGAGCGCCTCAATGCCGCCCGCCGATGATCCGATCACCACGAGCTGAGATTCCGCAGAAGCCGCCGATCGCGCCATGTTGTCGACATTCTAGGGGTCTGCGAGGCGAAAACACCGTCCCTCGCCCCGAAGAGCCCTGGAGGGCCCGGCGTCGATCCGCATGGCCGAGTTTCCATCCTCGTTTTGCCCTGGGCCGGCGCCTACGTTGTATGCGGGGGTGAGTAGTCGCCCCGACCCAGAACCAGAGAGGCTCCCCGGCCGTGGACGCGACCTTGCGCCTCAACACGATGCAGACGGAGGTCACGATGGATTCCCAGGAACACGGGCAGGAGTCGTTTGGTCGCGCCCGGAGCGCGATCGCTCGGGTTCGCACAACGGCAGCCGCTGCCATCGGGCACGTGCCCGAGGCTATCGGCAATGTCCGCCACCGCGCCGGCGGGGTCGTCGATCGACTTCCGGGCACGCTCGGCCACGTTCGAGAAGGCGCGCAAGGCACGGTGACGAACTTGCAGACGGTCCCGGACTCAGGGCTGCGCCTTCTTGCCGCTGTCTCGGTTGGCTTCGGCGCCGGCCTCCGCCTCGCCGGCAAGACACGTCTCGCCACGCTCGCGGGCTTTGCTCCCGCGTCCCTCTTTGGATTTGCAATCTTCTCACGACCGCGCCCGGCTCGCCCCGAGCCGCGGCCGGTTCGCCCCTAGGGCTACTGAGGAAGCCATGGCCGACGATCGATTGGACCGCAGCGCCGTAAGGGAACGGAACCAACAAGCGCACGAAGAGTCGCGGCAATACCGATCACCGCGCACAAGATTTGGAGGTTAATTAGATGCATTCCCTTACCAAGAATCTCGTCCGAAGCCTGGTGGCTTTGGCGCTCATGGCGCCTGTGTCGCTCATTGCAGCCGGACCCGTGGCCGCGGCGCCGCTCTCCGCGACCGGAGCATGCGCCACCGGCATCGGCAACGGAGGCGGCCAGGGCATCATCTGCGAGGTCACCATCGTCAATACGATTACCACCACCGGCGGATCTGCCACGGTCACGGTCCACCAGTGCCAAGGCTCCGCCGGCGCTCCCCTTTCCGGGTCCTGCTCGACCAAGACGACGCACCCGGCTGCGCCCGTCACCTCAGTTACTCAGTGCGACGGCTCGCTCGTTGGCACCGGCGGAGGCAGCACGCTCCGCTGCAGCGTCCTTGTCACTAACAACTTCTACAACGTCGCCCCCGGTTCGTCGGCCGTAACTGTGAATCAATGCGTTGGTTCGGGCAGCAACATCTTTACCGGCTGCAATCCGTACCCGGCAACCACAGACAACGCTGCGATCACGCAGTGCAATGGCTCGGGTAACGGCGGGACATTGGTCCAGATGACCTGCACCGCGACCGGGACGATGGCCTCGGCCCTCGGCGTCACGATCAACCAATGCAATGGCTCGGCCAACGGCGGTGGAGAGCTCGTTATTTGCTCTGCCACCATGAACAACAACGCCATCCCATCGCCGGCGCCGACCGCCACGGTCGACGCGGGTTCGATCAACTCGAACCCGCTGCTCCCGCTGATGCTCGTGCTCGCCCTGGGCGGGTTCGTTCTGGCCGCGGTTGTGACGACGAAGCGACGTGGTGTTCGCATCTAGCTAGTACCGAAACCTGCGGCCAGCAGCCGCATTGGGTAGATCGACGGGCCGCGCTTCTGCGGCCCGTCGTTTCTGCGTCGTGGGGTTTTCATCCTCGTTAGTCGCGAGAACCAGGTCCAGTATCGAATCTCGACCACGGATTGACGGCTCCGCCGGCTGAACAGCCGGATGCAGGTTCATCGTCCGTCGCCGGGAAGTAGCACCTAATGACCATTCAGGAGCAACGGAGCGTCACCACCGACGCGCCGATTACCACCGAGACCGGTGCGCTGAGCAACCGGACGGTGACCAGCCACAAGCTCGACGTGAGGCCCAGCAACAACGAGACGGCACGCCGGATCATCGTTCTTGTGGCGGGGCTCATCCAGATCGTGATCGGTCTGCGGATCGTCCTGCTGCTTCTCGACGCCCGCACCGGCAATCTGCTCGTCCAGGTCGTCAACAACGTCGGCGGACTCCTCACCGCGCCGTTCCAGGGGATCCTGCGAATCAGTGCCGTCGCTTCCGGCGGATCCGTGCTTGATGTCGCCGCGGTCGTCGCATTCGTCGGCTGGACGATCATCGAACTCGTAGCGCTCTGGGCTCTCGCGATCTTCCGTCGCGAACCCTCTCTGGCTTAATCTAGCAACCCTCACGCAGTCTCGCCGGCCGGTCTTCGGCCCGCGCCTGCCAAATGAAAGAAGGACTTCCAATGGATATTCCCAACATGACACTGCTCGCCTGGCTCGTCGTCGGCGCAATCGCCGGCTTCCTCGCCAGTGAAATCATGGGTACCCGCGAGGGTCTCGTGATGATGGTCGTGCTCGGCATCGTGGGCGCCATCGTCGGCGGCTGGGTTGCCGCGGACATCCTCAAGATCGCCGACGTTACCGGCATCAACCTGACGAGCGTCATCGTTGCCATCGTCGGCGCGATCATCGTCATCGTGGTGTACGACAGCCTCGTCGGCCGGCGCCGCGCCTTCGGCCGCCGCTAATCCCCAAGGCAATCGCCGCGCGATTGCCGGCGCCCGCGAGGACGCAATTGCTCAGAAGCTACCCAGCAGGATCGGCCCCGGACGGTGCGCCGATCCTGCTCTTCTAACCCCGGAACAGCGGGCAGCAAAGGCGCCAGACGTGAACGAGACCTCATCTCCAGGCCTGCAAACCCTCGTCGGAGCCGCGGCCCGCAAGGGCGTCGCACTTGACGTTCGACTCATGCCCGCCGGCTTCAATTCGGAAGAGGAGGCCGCCGCGGCCGCCGGTGTCGACCTCGGCCAGATCGTGACGTCGCTGGTGTTTGTGGCCCCGCGGCGAGAGGGCCGGCCGGTCACGATCGTATGCCTGGTCTCGGGCCGCAACCGCGTGGACCTGGGCTATCTCGCGGCGGTGACGGGCGAGGTGGACCTCCGCCCGGCCACCGAGCGCGAAACACTCGAGCTGACCGGGTACTCGGTCGGCACCGTTCCGCCGTTCGGACATGGGCGCAACGTGTCGACGGTGATGGACCAGGATCTGGCCCAGTACGAGTGGGTTTGGGCAGCCGCAGGCGCCGTGGGGGCGCAATTCCGTGTTGCACCTCAGACGTTGCGAATGCTGGGCAACGCGATGGTCGCACCGGTCGCCGCCACCTCCTGGAGGCACTCCTCGCCCGCACGCCAGGAGGAGCCCGGGCTCCAGTTCGGGGGCGGCGCCGGAGCCTGAGGCTTCAGGGCGAAGCTCGGAGCGCCGACATCTCGCACGAGACTTCGCTCCTAAGTCGCCCTCTCCCGCTAAGCCCGTGACGCCATGCACGATCAGGCGCAGCCGCGCCAGACGAGTTCACCGTTCGTCCGCAGCGAGTCCAACCCGATCATCACCGCCGCTGACCTCCCCTATAGAGCTCACGCGGCCTTCAACCCCGGCGCCACGCGTCGAGGCGACGAGATCGCCTTGCTCGTCCGGGTCGAGAGCTTCAGCGGCAAGTCGCATTTCGCCGTAGCCCGCAGCGCCGACGGCGAGCACGACTGGCAGTTCGCTGCGAATCCGGCGCTCGAGGGTGACGCGGTCCGCCACCCCGAGGACGCGTGGGGCATTGAAGACCCGCGGGTGGTCTACCTGCCCGAACTGGGCCGGTACGCGGTCACCTTCACTTCCTACTCTGCCGATGGACCGCTTGTCTCGCTGGCGCTGACCGAGGACCTCGTTTCGTTCGAGCGACTTGGCCCGATCCGCCCACCCGACGACAAGGACGCCGCCCTGTTCCCGAGACGATTCGGCGGAAACTGGCTGCTGCTCCACCGGCCCTATCGAGGCGGGTCCGCGAACATCATGCTGTCGCGCTCGCCCGACCTGCGGCACTGGTCCGAGCCCGAGCTGGTCCTTCCGGCTCGCGCCGGCGGCTGGTGGGACGCCGGCAAGGTGGGGCTCGGCCCACCGCCGCTCGAGACCAGCGCCGGCTGGCTGCTGATGTACCACGGGGTTCGAATCACCGCCTCGGGCGCGCTATATCGGAGTGGCCTCGCCCTGCTCGACCTCGACGACCCGACCAGAGTCCTCGCCCGAACCGACGACTGGCACTTCGGCCCGGAGACCGACTACGAGCGGACAGGCGACGTGCCGAACGTCGTCTTCCCGAGCGGTTGGGTGCTAGATCCTTCAGGCGAACGCGTGCTCGTCTACTACGGTGCGGCCGACACCGTGGTCGGCCTCGCGACAGCGTCTCTGTCGGACCTGCTGGCGACCCTCGATATCCCGGCCGCCGCCTGAGGCCTCCTCACCTGGACGCCGGGCCTCAGGGACCATGCGGGCGGGTTCTCATCCTCGCGGGGAGCTCCAGATCGGGTCAGTCTCGGACCAGGACATGAGACTCATGACCAGCGTCAGTCGCCCGCGGCTGAAGGAGCACCCAGATGACCGATCTACACGCCAAAGGCGCTGTCAACAAGGCCAAGGGCCAGGTCTATGAAGGCTATGGCAAGTTGACGGGCGACAGGCGCGAGCAGGCCAAGGGCAAGGTCAAGCAGGCTCAAGGCAGCTTGCAGGAAGGCCTCGCCGATCTACAGGATTCCGGTAAGCAACCCGCCAAGAGCTGACATATGCCATGAGCGCACCTCGTATCCGGAGGCACGACCGGCTTCGCAGGACTCAGGCTGCGGCGAAGTGCGGCCGGCTCGACGTCGGGATCGGGCCTGTCGCCGACGCAACCATTTCGTGCGCCTGGGCCGACATCTGCTCGGTCGCGGCGCGGACCGCTTCCGAGATCGCCGAGTTCTGCTCGCTGACGTCCACAATCGACTCGATCGACTCGCTGACATTGCCCGCGGCGCGCGCCATCTTGACCGCGGCGCCGTCCACATGACGGCCGGTCAAGGCAGCGGCGCCTCAGTCACGGCCGGATCGCCCGTCGGCTGACCGCCCGTGGATTCGGCATCGACCAGCCGGAGCATGTCGATCGTGTCTGCCAGGCTGCCGTTGAAGATGCGGCGGGCGACGTCGAGCAACACGAACAGGTCACCGTCGCGGACGCTGTAGATGACCGTAGTGCCGCGCCGCTCCGTGGCCACGATGTTGCGGCTGCGCAGGACCGCGAGTTGCTGCGAGATCGAGGACTCGGGGGCACCGATGGCGGCCTGGAGCGCACCGACGCTGCACGGGCCCTGGCGCAGCAACTCCAGGATGCGGATCCGCATCGGGTGGCCGAGCGCCTTGAAGAACTCGGCCTTGAACTGGCGCAGGCCTTCGGGATCGTCGGGGCGCTGATTGCGGGTCACCACTCGACACTACCCGTCCGGGCCCGGCCGCGCAACTCGTCCTGCCCGGTGGAAGCGCCGGCCCGCGGTCCGGCCCGACGCGTTTCGATCGCCGTCAGCATTCCCTCGATGAGGGCCTCCGGGCGCGGCGGGCAGCCCGGAACGAAGACGTCGACCGGCAACTCCCCGGCCACACCGTTCGCGCAGCCCGGTGCGCCGGCGAAGACGCCGCCGCTGATTGCGCAGGCCCCGACGGCGACGACGAGGCGCGGTTCGGGCATGGCCTCGTAGGTTCGCCGGGCCGCCTCGGCGAGGTTGGCGGTCATCACTCCCGTTACGAGCAGGAGATCGGCGTGGCGCGGCGAGGCCACGAAATCGATGCCGAAACGCTGAAGGTCGTGATACGGGTTCAGCAGCGCGGCGATCTCCCAATCGCAGCCGTTGCACGAGCCGGTGTCGAGGTGGCGGACGTGCAGCGACCGGCCGAACCGGCCGGCGATGCCCGATCGAAGACGCTCGGCGTCGGGCGACGGCTCGGACGCGCCGCCGCGTTCCACCAACGCGGCGCGGTCCGTGGCCGCCAGTTCGACTCGCGAGCTCATTCGGATTGCCGCGTTCGGGCAGGCAATGGCGCAGGCGCCGCAGAAGATGCACTTGCCGGCGTCGACCGACCACGCGCGCGAGCTGCCGGCCGAAGCGTCGGCGTCGGCGTCGGCGTGGGCGTCGGCTGCGCGGTCGTCCGCTGCCAGCTCGATCGCCCCCGTCGGACAGACATCGATGCAGGCTCCATCCTGCCGGCACGCGGTCAAGTCGACCTCCGGCAGGCCACGCGTCGCCGGCTGGAGAAGCGGCGCTACAGACGGATATCGCGATGTCGGCACAGGATCGAGGATCGGCGTGAGCAGGCGGCGGATGATGTCGAGCGGCATGTCAGCGGTCCGTGCAGGCGTAGCAGAGCTCGAAGCTCTTGTTGATCAGCGGGAAGTCGGGCACGAGGTTGCCCGGAACGACGCCGGCGAGCACCGGCCAGTTGGCGAACGAGGCCGATCGAAGGTGGACCCGCTCGACGGTCCCTCCCGGCCCGGCCATGAGCCAGATCCAGGAAGCGCCACGAGGTCCCTCGGCCCCGACCACCGTGGAGGTGCCGGGCTTCGCTTCGCGGCGCAGCGGGACGCCGACCGGACCGTCGGGCAGCCGCCGCAATACCTCGCGGATGAGCGCGACCGACACCGCGGCCTCCTGCGCCCGAACGTGGAATCGCGCCGCAACGTCTCCGGCCGACGCCGTCGTCAGCGGCACTTTCAGCTCGGCGTACCCGTCCGCGGGCCGGTCGCGACGCAGGTCGCCGTTGAGGCCGCTCGCCCGGGCCGCGACGCCCAGCGCCCCAAGACGGCGAGCCTCGGCGGCGCCGAGGACACCGGTACCGTGGAGTCGGGCCATGAAGCTGCCCGACCGAACCAGCTGCCGCACGACCGATCGGACCTGGTGGTCCAGCTCGGCAACCGAGGCGTCCAGGCCGGCGAGACCGCGCTCGTCCAGATCCCGTCGCAACCCGCCGGGAGTCACCATTCCGGTCAAGAAGCGATGGCCGGTCAGGCCCTCGTTGAGGCGCAGCAACTCCTCCTTGTGCCAGCCCAGGCGCGAGGTACCGAAATGGAAACCCACGCCCGCGCAGATGTTGCCGAGGTCGCCGACGTGGTTGTAGAGCCGCTCGAGCTCGGCCAGCAGAACACGCGCCATGCGGGCTCGGGGCGGGGCGTCGGTCTCGGTGAGTCGTTCGACCGCGCGGCTGAAGGCGGTGGCGTGGGTCACGGTGCAGACACCGCACGATCGCTCAACCACGGCGAGCGCGGCGTCGAACGACCGGCCCTCGACGAGCCGCTCGAGACCGCGGTGCGTGTAGAAGAGACGGGCGTCCAGATGCAGGATCGATTCGCCGACGGCCGAGAATCGGAAATGACCCGGCTCGATCACACCGGCGTGGATGGGTCCGACGGGCAGTTGATAGACGCCGTCGCCGTGGGCCACGAA
>PMXR01000019.1 GCA_003171035.1 Chloroflexota bacterium | reverse complement strand
GACCAATGGTTCGTGGCAAAGCCCTCCGTGGCTTTCGGCGACACCCACCGCCCCATCGCCACCGACATACCAATGGCCGCCACAGGCACAGCCTGGGCCCTGGGCCGGCCCCGGGTACTCATACCCATGGCCCCAGCCCCGCCCATGGCCCCAGCCGTGGCCGTGGGCGGGTCCCCAGGTCGCCTGGCCGCTCGGCGAAGTGCCGTGGGGCTACAAGAACCCGCCCGCCTTGCCGCCGGTGCTCGAGGCGCCCGGCCGATTCCACCCACCGGTCTCCCGACGGCCGGTCCTGTCGCTGAAGGGCCGCCAGGCGCCCCGACTGTATTCGATCGGGCTTGCGGTCGGGCTGCCCGCGATCGCCCTGCTGCTGGCCTACCTGGTGGCGATCGCCGGCGGCTTCAAACTGGCGGCCGGTCCGGTGGCACCGTGGTTGATCGTCGAAGGGGTGTGCATCGCCGCGGCCGCGGGGCTGATCTGCTGGGCGGTGGCCCAGGGGCGCCAGAGACGGACCGACGGCTGGCGTGACTACAACGGCCCGTCGCCATTTCTGATGGCTGCCACGTTCCTGGCGCTGATTACCGCCTGCGAACTACCCCTCGGGCTCGCGCTCAAGGCGCTCCAGGTGGACGTGCAATCGCCGCCGGCCACGCTGCTGGTGCTGCTCCTCTACCTTGCTTCGTACTTCGGCCTCGTCCACTTCCTCGCGGTTCGGACCGGGGCGCTCACCTGGCATGACATCGCCAGTCCGCGAAGTCTTGCCCCCAGCACCGATGACTGGGGCGGCTCGGAGCCGGCCCGCGGATGGACTCGAGCGTGGGGCATCGCCATCTCCGAGTTGAAGACGCGGATCTCCGGCGGGCGTATCGCCGACTTACTCGTTGGGCTGGCAGTGGTCCTGCCGCTCATCGTGGCGTCCAACCTGTTTGCGGCGGGGATGCTGCTGGTGCTGGGGCTGAAGCCCTCCGACCTCGCTCAGGACCAGGTCGTGTCGCGAGACCTCCTTTCGTTCCTCTTGACCCTGATCGCGGTCGCAGTGGTTGCACCGATCGGAGAGGAGGTCTTCTTCCGCGGTTTCGCGACCAACGCCTGGGGCCGATCGCTCAGCCACAACTCGGCCATCCTGCGCTCGTCGCTCTTCTTCGCCTTCATCCACATCATGAATACCGCCACAACCAGCGCATCCCTCTCCTGGCGCGTGGCGATCTTCAACTTCGCGGCCCGTGTCCCGGTGGCTTTCGCGCTGACATGGCTGTACATGCGGCGCCGCTCGATCCTGGCGTCGGGAACGCTCCACGCCGGCTACAACGGCCTGATCACGATCTTCTCCTTCCTCTAGACCCGCCGCCCCTGCGACCCTGGGTGGCCGCGGAGCGCCCAACCACCGCGCTCCGATAAGCCGCAGTTGGTCCGCACGTAAGCGCCCCCGCGTAGGCTCTGCGCGTTTCCGGAGCCGGATGGCGCGAGGAATCGGCGGGCTTGCGTCGTTCGGCTCCGGGAGCGGCCCGGCCGGCGCCCGGCGACCGCCTCGCACCACTCCGCCGAGCCTGGAGGGCCGCGGATCAATGGATCGGCCGGGGACGAAGTGCAGGACGGTCGAGGGTCGGGCGCGTCGCCATGCCACGGCCGAGCGGGCGGCGGGCGGGCACATGCCGTTACATGAGCGCCCGCGGGAGCGCCTGGCAAGCCACGGCCCGGCGGCGCTGAGCGCAGCGGAGTTGATCGGCGTTCTGTGGGGTTCGGGTACCCGCGGCCACACGGCGCTGGACGCAGCCTCGGACGCGCTGCAACGGCATGAGGGTTTGATCGGTCTGGCGCGTGCCGCGGATGTCGAGCTGGAGGCCGTACCGGGTGTCGGACCCGTGCGGGCAGCCCAGCTGAGCGCCGCGTTCGAACTCGGACGCCGCGTCGTCACGGACTGGCCGCAGGGCCGCTGGACCGTCAGAGCTCCCCGCGATGTTGGCGAGCGGCTGGTTCCGCAGATGGGCTACCTGGAGCGAGAGGAGCTTCGAGTCGTGCTGCTCAACACTCGCAACGCCGTCTTGCGTCAGGTGACTGTGTATCAGGGGAACGTGTCATCCAGCCTGGTCCGCATCGGCGAACTCTTCCGGGACGCGGTCCGCCTCAGCGCCACAGGCGTGATCCTGGTTCACAACCACCCCTCGGGCGACTCGACGCCAAGCCCGGATGACCTCCGCCTGACGGCGGAAGCGCTCGCGGCCGGCCGGTTGCTCGACATCCAGCTACTCGACCACCTAATCGTCGCCGGCGACGGCTTCATTTCGCTACGGGATCGCGGCGTGGCCTTCGACCGCACCGTTTGAGCCGCAAGACGCTTCCGGCGCTCGCGGTGGCCACGCCACCATTTGCGCCGGAGCGGTAAACTGCCACAGCCCGTTTGAGATGCTCTCGGCCGACGGAAAGAGTCGGGACCGGCTCGGGCGGTATACTGCCAGAGCTTTTCAGGATCGAGGCGGGATGACCGTCCTCCCGCAAAGTGGGTTGGGGCACCACTGTCACAATCCGGAGGGCCATTTGAGCCGCTCCAACACCTGAGTCACCAGGCTGGCGATCCCGTCCCCATCCTCGGGGGGTGGCCAGCGCCACGACAAAGAAGGAACAGCCTCGAATCATGTTCGGACTGCACTCCCTGCTCGGCCTCTTCTCGCGAGACGTCGGGATCGACCTTGGAACCGCCAACACTCTGGTCTGGGTCCGCGATCGCGGCATCGTGATCAGCGAACCGAGCGTCGTCGCCCTGGAGGCCAAGACCCGCAAGGTCCTGGCCGTCGGCGCCGAGGCCAAACGTATGGTCGGCCGCACGCCCGCCAGCATCATCGCCGTCCGGCCGCTGCGTGACGGAGTCATCAGCGACTTCGACGTGACGCAGCAGATGATCGCCTACTTCGTGCGCAAGGTTCACGACCGGATCGGCATGGTGCCTCGCCCGCGAATGCTGCTCGGCATCCCATCGGGCGTGACCGAAGTCGAGAAGCGCGCCGTCCGCGACGCAGCAATGAACGCCGGCGCACGCTGGGCGGGCCTGATCGAGGAGCCGATGGCCGCCGCGATCGGCGCCGGGCTGCCCATCAATGAGCCGACCGGCAGCATGATCATCGACATCGGCGGCGGCACGACCGAAGTCGCCGTCATCAGCCTGGGCGGCATCGTAGTCTCCCGAAGCATCCGCGTCGGCGGCGACGAGATGGATACAGATATCGTTGCCTACGCCCGGCGCGAGTACAACCTGTTCCTGGGCGAGCGCACTGCCGAAGACATCAAGATCGCAATCGGATCGGCTTCCGCCGGCGAGTGGGACGCCCAGCGCGTCACGCTCCGAGGACGCGACCTGCTGACCGGCCTGCCGCGCGCAGTGGAAGTCGGCGGCGAGCAGATGCGTGAAGCTCTCGAACCGTCGCTGAGCCTGATCGTCGATACCATCAAGGACACGATCGAGGAGACGCCTCCGGAACTCGTGGCCGACATCATGGACCAGGGCATAGTCCTCGCTGGCGGCGGAGCACTCCTTTCCGGTCTCGATCGCCGCATCGCCGAGGCAACGCAGATGCCGGTCCATATCGCCAACGACCCGTTGACGTGCGTGGTCCGCGGTACGGGCGTCGTTCTCGAGGAACTCGACCTTATGGAAGAAGTCCTGGTGGCGGACACTTACGCCCGCCCGGCGCGCTGACGCTTAGCGCGGCCCTGGTGGCCTTATGAACGCGATCTCCGCAACTCGACGGACCATCCGCCGCGAGTGGACGGCCTTTGGCGTCCTGCTGATCATCAGCGTCGGCCTGATGGGAGTCTCGGGCACCCACACGGCGCTGCAACTCCAGTCGGCCGTCAACTCGGCGGTCAGCCCTGTCGAGACGGTGCTCACCGATGTCACCAACTCACTCGGCACATACTGGTCGGCCCTCACCCAGATCGACCACCTCAGTACCGAGAACGAGCGCCTCCGGCAGGAGAACCTCACCCTCCAGGAAGAGCTCGACCGTATGGGTGCGATCTCCAAGCTCAACGACGACTGGTCGAAGGTGACGGCCGCCGCCCAGGGCGTGCCGTATCTGACAACTCCGGTACAAGTCATCGTCAGATCGATCTCGGACGTGACTCAGCGGACGCTCGTAATCAACAAAGGCACCAAAGACGGGTTGGCCAAGGGCCAGGTCGTCATCGATGCGGGCGGTGCTCTCGTCGGCCGGATCACGGTCGTCAACGCGACGGTGTCCACCGTTCTGTTGATCAGCGATCCGTCCGCGGTGGTGATCGGAAAGGAAGCCAAGACCGGCGCCACCGGGACCGTCATCGGCACGGTTGGAGGCGCACTTCAGCTGAAGTACGTCGACGTGGCGTCGACCTTGACGATAGGTGATCCCGTCGTGACCGCAGGCGAGTCGCTGCCCGGCACCGGCGACACCTCGCCGTTTCCGCCGGGCCTATTGATCGGTACGATCACGCAGGTCAACTCGGCCCGAAACCAGGTGGTCCAGAGCGCCACCATCGATCCGATTGCGCATCTCGAAGACGCGACGTACCTGCTGGTCATCCTCGACTACACCGGCGGCTTCGGGCCACCGATCGTTACCTGCGGAACCGCGCCGAGCGTCGCCCCCGCAACGCCGACGCCTCGGCCCTCGGCCACTCCGAAGAACTCCGCAACCCCCGCCATCACGCCTGCCCCAGCCCCCACGTGCGTCCCGGCCGCGACGCTGCCTCCGTTGATCCTGCCCTCGGCCACGCCGACGGCCAAGCCGACGGCCAAGCCCAAGGCCACGCCGACGCCGGCAAACGGCGGGTATTAGCGCCCTTCGCTCGGGGCCGCCCGATTCAAACCTGGTACGCTCAAGGCCCTGATGGCTATGGAGTCGGAGTGAAAGGACTGATTCTGGCGGGTGGCACGGCCACACGTCTCTTCCCACTCACGATCGTCACCAACAAGCATCTGCTGCCCATATACGACCGCCCGATGATCTATTACCCGATCGCCACTCTGGCCGGGATGGGCATCCGTGAGGTCATGGTCATCGTCGGCGGCAAGAGCGTCGGCGACGTCGTCGAGCTGCTGGCAGACGGCGAGCACTTCGGGCTGAACCTCACCTACAGGTATCAGCGTGGCGCGCTCGGTATCGCTCACGCCATCGGTCTGGCCCGTGACTTCGTCGGCGACGATGCTTTCTGCTGCGTCCTCGGCGACAACGTTCTGCTGGGCCCGCCGCTGGCCGACACGGCCCGACAGTTCGAAGGTGGGCCCTGGGGGGCCGGCACACTGCTGTACGAGGTCGGAGACCCGGAGCGATTCGGCGTCGCGGAACTCGATGCCGCCGGCCAGGTCGTCGGCTTCGAGGAGAAGCCCGCCGAGCCGAAGAGCAACCTCATCCCCATCGGCGTCTACTTCCTGCGTCCGGACGCCTTCGACATCGTAGGCTCGCTGGAGCCGTCGGGTCGCGGCGAACTCGAGATCACGGATCTGCTGAACCACTACCTGCCCGGCCGCCTCTTTGCCCCTCGCTTCGACGGGCTGTGGACCGATGCCGGGACCGTCACCTCGCTGATTCGGGCGGCCGAACTGGCCGAGCAGGAATCGCGAGCGGGCCGAATGGCCGATCCTCCCGCGCGGCCCTCACGATGAGCGGCACCGGATCGCGCCGCTTCCCGCGGCTGCTCGTAACCGGCGGCGCCGGCTTCATCGGCTCGTGCTTCGTGCGCGATACCCTGGCCAGGCGCGACGGGACCACGATCGTCGTTCTCGACAAGCTGACCTACGCCGGCAATCGGGCGAATCTGGCGGCCGTCGAAGCCGATCCGGAACAGGCGGCCCGTTTTCGCTTCGTGACCGGCGACATCTCCGACCCGGCCGTCGTCGCGCCGCTGGTCGCCGACGTGGATGCGGTCGCCAACTTCGCCGCCGAATCCCACGTCGACCGCTCCATCCTCGACCCGGAGGCTTTCCTGCGGACCGACGTCCTGGGCGTCCACGTTCTGCTCGAGGCCTGTCGCGCCGAGCAGGAACGCGCCGCCAGGGGAGAGCGCGCGGCCGCTCCGCGCTTCCTCCAGGTCTCAACGGACGAGGTCTACGGCTCCGTCGAATCGGGCGAGAGCCACGAGGAGGACCGCCTCGAGCCGCGCTCGCCCTATTCCGCGGCCAAGGCCGCCGGCGAGCTGCTGGCCCACTCCTACTTCGTCACATTCGGTCTCGACACGGTGGTCACGCGCGGCTCGAACACGTACGGGCCGTACCACCATCCCGAGAAGCTGATACCGCTATTCATCACCAACGCCATCGACGACCAGCAGTTGCCCTTGTACGGCGACGGGATGCAGCAACGCGACTGGTTGTACGTGGCCGATCATGCCGGAGCGATCGGGCACGTCCTCGAACACGGCGACTCGGGCGAGGCGTACAACGTTTCGGGCGGCAACGAGCGGACCAATCGCCAGGTTGTGGCAGAGCTGCTGAATATGCTCGACAAGCCGTGGTCGCTGGTGCGGCTGGTCGCGGATCGTCCCGGCCACGATCGCCGCTACGCCATGGACGGATCGCGGCTGGCCTCGCTGGGCTGGACCAACAAGGTCAGCTTCGACGATGGTCTGGCCACGACGGTCGGCTGGTATCGCGAAAACGAGGCCTGGTGGCGCGCCCTCAAAGCCGGCGACTGGGATGCCTACTACCGTCGCCAGTACGGCGACCGCCTGGCCGGATCCCACGAGGCCGGCCGGTGAGAGTCGCGGTCACCGGAGCCGGTGGCCGGCTCGGGACTACGCTCCTCAAGCAACTCGGCCGGGAGGACTTCGTCCGCCAGGTGCTGGCCTGGGATCTGCCCGAGCACGACCTCGACGACCCGGCTTCGGCGCGGCGGCTGATCTCCAACTACAAGCCCGACCTCGTCATCCACACCGCCGCCTGGACCGACGTCAACGGCTGCGCCGAGCAACCAAGTCTGGCCATGAGGCGCAACGGAGCAGCCGCCGGAGAGATGGCAGAGGCATGCGCGGGTTCAGGGGCGGCGCTGGTGTTCGTCTCGACCAACGAAGTGTTCGACGGTCTGCGAGCAGACGCCCGGCCGTACCGGCCCACCGACCTGCCCAACCCGATCAACCCCTACGGCGAATCGAAGCTCGCCGGCGAGACTGCCGCGCGGAGTGCCTTCTGGGCGACCGGCGACGAATTCGCCGCCGCGGCGATGCCATCGGGCTCCGATCGCGACTCCACCGTGCCGGCCCTGGCGATCGTCCGGACCGCCTGGCTGTTCGGACTTCCCGGTACGGACTTTCCGCAGAAGATCCTGGCTGCGGCCCGTGAAGCGAGGCCGGCGGGCACGGCGATGAAGCTCGTTGCCGACGAGACCGGCTGCCCCACGTACGCCACCGACCTTGGGGCGGCGATCGTGCAACTCGTCAAGGAGTCGGGCCGCGCAGGTGGCCGCGGCCTCGGCGGCATCCACCACATCGTCAACGGCGGACGTGCTTCGCGCGCCGAATGGGCCCGTGAGGTTCTCCGTCTGGCCGGGATCGACATTCCAACCGAGGACGTGCCGATGAGCACCTGGACGCGCCCTTCGACGCCACCGCGCTGGGGAGTGCTCGATCCCACGCCGCTTCCGGGCGGGCCGCTGCGGGCATGGCCGGCCGCGCTCGCCGAATACTTTGAGCTGATCGCTCGGGGCACGTAGTAGTCTGGCCACATATGTGGTCGCAGCAGCGGAGAAGGCCGAGATGAGCGAGGAGTCTGGAACCAGATCGCCGAAGGAGCCCGCGGGGGCGGGCAAGAGGCCGAGGGCCACGGCCGCGCGGCGGCAACCTGCGCCGACGCCTGCGCCGACGCCCGGGTCGACGCCCACAGCCGCACCGGCATCCGCGCCGAAGCGCGCGACCGCAGCCGCACCAAAGCCCGCGTCCAAGGGAGCACCCGTGCCCACGCCCTCGCCGGCATCCGCGCCCGCACCCGCGCCCCGGCTCAAGGCGCCTGCGTCACTGGCCGCAGGCATCATGCCCGGCGGTCGCCGCATCGAAGCGAGCGTCGTGAACATCAGCCAGGGAGGCGCCGCCGAGGTCGAGGCCGAATCCATCAGCGTCACCCAGGGCGGCATCTGCGCCGCTTCAGCGGAGGACATCACCGTCACGATGGGCGGCATCGGCATGGCCCAGGCCGACGACATCGCCGTCAGGATGGGCGGCATTGGAGTGGCGCGGGCCGAACACGTCTCAGTGGAACTGGGCGGTGTCGGGCTGGCAATCGCCAAGGACGTGGCCGTGACGCAGGGATTCGCCCGGATGGTCGTGGCTCGCGACGTGAACATCAGCCAGGGTGGGGCCGGGTCCGTGGCCGCCGCCAACGTCACCTTCGAGAAGCCCAGCCTGGCCTTGCTGGTGGTTGCGCGCAAGGTCGAAGGCGAAGTCCGTACGCTCCTCGATTGGCGCGGCGCCCTCGTCGCCGGGGCCGTCATGGGCATCGCCATCGGCTTGCTCCGCCGGACAAAGCGCGACTGAGGTAGGTCGGGACTTGTCCCGGTATACTTCGTGACCAGCTGAGCGGCGTCCAGAGGATCCCTCCGCAACACCTCCGATCCACCACAGGAGCTCCTCGTGATCGACCCCGCGGCGAGGCCAATTGCGCCTGCAGAATTCAAGCCGGGTATCGCCTGCGACCGGACGGATTGCGCCAAGGGGGGAGCGGCTGCGATGGACTGTGGGGGCCGGTGAGTGATCCCACTTTCGCACCCCGATCTCGGGCCTGAGGAGATAGCCGCCGTGGCCGATGTGCTACGCGACGGCATCGTCGCGCAGGGCCGCAAGGTCGCCGAACTCGAAGAGAGATGGGCGCAATACTGCGGCGTCAAGCATGCCGTAGCGGTCAGCAGCGGCACCGTCGCGCTGATGTCGGTATTTGCCGGCCTCGGCCTGGGCCCGGGCGATGAGGTAATCACCGTCGCGCACACCTTCAACGCCACTGTCAGTTCGATCCTGTTTACTGGCGCTTCGCCGGTATTCGTCGACATCGAGCCGGACACCTACCTCATGAACGCGGGCCGGATCGAGGCCGCGATCACGGCGAGGACTCGGGCCATCTGTCCCGTCAGCCTCTTCGGCATGATCCCCGACATGGACGCCATCCAGGCAATCGCCGATCGCCACGGCCTGACCGTCGTGGAGGATGCCGGCCAGGCGCACGGTGCCGCCTATCGCGGCCGTCGATCCGGCAGCTTTGGCTACGGCGCCTTCAGCATGTACGGCACCGCGAACATGACCACGGGCGAGGGTGGCGTGGTTACGACCAACGACGACCGCCTGGCCGACTGGATCAGGCTCTACCGGAACCACGGCATGCGCGAACGCCACCATCACGAGATTCTGGGCTACAACTTTCGCTTGACCGAGATTTCCGCGGCCATCGGGTTGGTCCAGCTCGACAAGCTGGAGGCCAACACGGCCCGCCGGCAGGCTATCGCGCGCAGGTACGGCGGGGCCCTGGCGGATCTCCCGCTGTCACTGCCGGCATGGCCCGACGGCAGAACCCACGCCTTCAACCAGTACACCATCGGGGCGGGACCGGCACGTGACGAGATCGTGGCCGAGATGCAAGATGCCGGCGTCATGTGCGGCATCTACTACCCCATCCCGTGCCACCGGCAGGCGTACATCATGGAGCTCGGGATCGAGGCCGACCTTCCGAACACCGACGCCGCCGCGGCCGGGAGCATGTCGCTGCCGATATTCCCCAGCCTTGCCGAAGCCGAACAGAACCACGTGATCGAAGTCCTTCGCGCGGCCGTCCTGCGCCACTCCGCCACCACAGGAAACACACGATGACCCGTCGCCCGGTTTGCATGGTCGTTCATGCCTACTACGAAGAGGATCCGAGAGTCCGCCGCCAGGCGGAGGCGCTCGTTGCGGCCGGCTGGCAGGTCGACGTGTTCGGGCTTCGGCGCGAGGGTGAGCCCCCCTCAGGAACGGTGGCCGGCGTCAACGTCCACCGCCTGCCGGTTCGACGCCACCAGGGCGCCGGCCCGCTCATGTACGTGGCGGAGTACGGCGCCTTCCTGATGCGGGCCATGTTTGCCACGACGCGAGCGCATAGCCGCCGCCACTACGGCCTGATCCAGGTCCACTCCATGCCGGACTACCTCGTCTTCGCAGCAACGCCAATGAAGCTGGCAGGCGTGCCCGTGCTGCTGGACCTGCACGAGGTCATGGCCGAGTTCTTCAAGACGCGCTTCCCCGGCGCCGCCAACGGCGTCACGAGCTTCCTGCTGCGGCTCCAGGAGCGCATGTCGATCGCCTTCGCCGACGAAGTTCTGACCGTCTGCGACCCGTTCGCGGAGCGGCTGCTGCGCAACGGCCTGAAGCCGGAGCGGCTGACCGTGGTGATGAACAGCCCCGACCTGCGGCTCTTCGATCCCACCGCTCATCCGCACCGCGAATTCATGGCCGGCGGCACGCTGAAGATCATCTACACGGGCGCGCTGACCCCGACCTACGAGCTCGACGTGCTCCTGCGGGCGGTGGCACGGCTACACCAGCTCCGCCCGGAGCTTCCGATGGCTGCGGCGTTCTACGGCCGCGGCGATGCGAAAGAGGGGCTGGAGTCGCTGGCCGCCGAACTCGGCATCGCCGACCTGATCACGATGCCCGGCCGAATCCCGATCGAAGACGTCGCGGGGGTAGTCGCCGGCGCCGACATAGGCGTGGCTCCAACCCGCCTCGACCCGTTCACCGAAATGACCCTTTCGGGCAAAGTGCTGGAGTACGCGGCGATGGGCAAGCCGGTCGTGGCGTCACGCCTGCCGTCCGTGGCCGGCTACTTCGCGCCGGAGACCCTCGCCTTCTACGACCCGGGCGATCCGGTCTCGATGTCGGACGCGATCCTTGCGCTCATAGACGACCGCAAGGAGACGGCGGCCCGCGTCGAGCGAACCGGCGTCCGAATCGAGGAGCTGAGCTGGGCTCGTCAGTTCGAGGCGTATCGAGGCGTGGTAGAACGGCTCGAGGACAAAGCGACCGCCGGGCACCGCTAGCCTGCTGAAACGAAGCCGCGTAGCCGGCTGAATCCGGCACGCGCGAAGGCCTCCGGACGAACCGCCGGATGACCCGCCGGTGAAGCACCGAAGCGCGCTTCGGCCCGATCAATGCACGGAATGAGGTAGCATACGGCTCCGTTAGCCGGCGTGCCGCGCCGGGACCAGGCTCGCATCCAGGACGCCCAGATGACCTTCCGCGCCAGAACCGCTCCGAGGCCCACCCGCCGCCGAACCCGTAGCAGCGATACACGCCGAGCGGTCTACGTCACCGTTGCCTTTTCGCTAGCCATCGCCAGCGCGCTATCCCTGATGGGCGGCGTCTTCGCGGCCAGCTACTACCAGGACCACGGCGCGCCGATGGCGAGCGTCAACGGCGAGGGCCTGAGCAAGGACGCAGTCAACGCTCGGATCAATCTCAACAAAGCCCTGTACAACCGTCGGCTCGTCGAGGACCAGCAGCTGCGAAACCAGGGCAAGATCACGACGGCGGACGAGGCGGCGCTGGAAAGCTCGATCTCCACGAGCCTGTCTACGGTCGGCTCCGATTCGCTGACGCAGATGATCGCCGAGACCGCGGTGCGGCAGTACGCGGCCAAGAATGGGATCTCGGCCACGGACCAGCAGATCAACGCGCAGATCCTGAAGGACGGCACGCGCCAGGAAATGCGCCACGTCAAGATCATCAGCGTGCCGCTGGTGGCGACGCCTCCGGCTACCGCGTCGACCCAGGCCGACAGTGACAAGGCCCTGGCCACTGCGCAGGGCTATCTCAAAGAGATCCAGGGCGGCAAGGCCTGGGACGACGTGTCGACCGAGGCGGACGCTATCGGGCTCAGCAGCAACAGCGGCGGCGGCGACATCGGCCTCAGCCTCAAGGACTCGCTGAACGTCGATCCGGACCTCGCCAGCGCGATCTTCGCGCTCGCCAAGTCGGGCGACATCACGCCGATCATGAAGGGCTCAGACGGCTCGTATCGATTTGCGACGGTGACGCAGATCGTGCCGTCATGGGTGGACAACGACTGGAAGAGCACGTTGGACTCGACCGCCGGCGCCGACACGTATCGCGACTACGCCAAGAACGAAGTGATCAAGCAAGAGGTTCAGGATCAGGTCGAAGCCAAGTACATCACCGGACCCACCGTCCAGCGTTACGTTCGCGAGATTGCCTCTCGGAATAGCTACGGGCAGACCGGTGACGGCGACGAAGTCAAGATCAGCCTCATGGTCTTCGCCCCGAACCACGCCGAGGCTAACGCGAGCAGCGACACGGACACCACGGACGCTGCCTGGACCGACGCCCTGATTCGTGCCAGGGCCGCTGTCGTCACTCTCCACGGGGATGCATCCCAGTTCGCGACCATGGCCGCGAACAAGACGATCAACGATGACACGCAATTCAGTGCCGGCGCCGGCGACCTCCCGTGGATCCCGGCCGACTGGTTCAACGCCACAACCGAGGCCGATCCCACCACCGGGCAGACCAACCAGGGTCTCGGCATGACTAACCTGCAGGCGGCCGTGTTCAAGGACGGCCTGCCGGCCGGCACCATCCTCGACCCGATCCTGGAGCCTTCCGTCGGCTATGTCGTGACCCTCTTCCAGGGACTGCGGCCCGCTCCGGACCAGCGGATCGCCGACGCCGCGTGGGCGGTCAACAACGGAGCCGATTTCGCGACGCAGGCCAGGCTCCTTTCTGAAGCCTCTGATGCTCTAAGCGGCGGCGAGCTCGGCTGGGTCTCGCCGTACATGCTGACCTCCACTCAGCAGGAGGCGATCTTCAAGACCCCTCTCGGCCGCGTCAGCAACATCGTCTCCATCAACCGTGGCTTCTACCTGTATCAGGTGACGCAGGAAGCAACGCGGGTTGCCGATCCGGACCAGCAGGCCAAGCTCAAAAACGTCGTCTTCCCGAGCTGGCTGGCCGAGCTTCAGTCGAATTCGCTCATCTGGGAGGACGCGGCCGCCGTGTCGGCCCTGGCTTCTGCGACGCCTGCGCAGTAGCAGCGCAGGCCGGTGCTCGACGCATTCCTAGCCGAAGCCAGGATCCGCTGGGGCTTGGACCCGGCGGGCGGTCTTCAGATCGCGACTCCGGAACGTCTGATCGGCACGCCCATCGAACCGACGAGGCCACTGCTGGTGGTCCCGCTGGCATTGCTGCGCGCGGCCGATGCCGCTGAGGCTCAGGTAGAGGCGCTCCCGGGCAGGCACGCGTCGGGAACCGGCAGCCCCGAGGCCGCGCTGAAGCGCCTTTACCCTGCCGATCACGTCGTCGGTCGCATCGGCGCGAGCGAAACCACGACCGTGGGCGAACTGGACGCGGAGGCACTCTGCGGGCCGCTGTATCTGGCGCCCGTCGACCCGCAGGTGGCCGTGGCCGGCCCCTGGGCCTTGCCGTGGATCTCCGACCGGCTGCGCCGTCCGGACGGCTGCCCGTGGGATCGCGAGCAGACCCACGCCTCGCTCAAGAAGAACCTGCTCGAGGAGGCGTACGAGGTCTACGACGCGCTCGACGGCGGCGCGACGATGGACCTGGCCGGCGAGCTGGGTGACCTGTACCTTCAGATTGTGCTCCACGCACAACTCGCGGCCGAGGCCGGCGTCTTCGACATGACCGACGTGCAGGAGATGATCGGCCGGAAGATCGTCCACCGCCACCCGCACGTCTTCGGCGACGCCAGGGCCGAGACCGCGTCGGACGTGAACCGCCAGTGGGAACAGATCAAGCGCCGGGAACGCGAAGACGCCGCCGCACTCGACGCCGAAGCCGGCGAGCCCGCGGCCGAAGTCCGGAGCGCCCTCGACGGGATATCGAAGTCAATGCCCGCCCTCGCCGCCACTCAAGAGATGCAGGACCGAGCCGCTCACCTGGGATATGACTGGACCGAGATCGTCGGTGTCCTGGACAAGGTTCAGGAGGAGCTGGCAGAGCTGGCAGCCGCGACCACGGACGAAGAGCGCCGTGAAGAGGTCGGCGACCTGCTGCTGGTCGTGACGAACCTGGCACGGCACCACGGCGTCGAGGCCGAGGGCGCGCTGCGGGCCGCGGCCGACAAGTTCCGCAACCGTTTCAGGCGCGTCGAACGGATGGCCCGCGAGCGCAACGTCCAGCTGCGCGACTTGAGCTTCGCCGAACTCGACGATCTGTGGGATGCTGCAAAGGCCGAGGTGCGAGCCGAAGCCGCCAGTCGCCGCGAGGCGGCAAGTCAATCGCCGGCCGAGGAGGCATCGTCATGACCATCGGGGCCCAGTCCATACAGCGTTCCGACGGCCGCATGCCCAACGATCTGCGGCCGATCACGCTGACCCTCGGAGTCCAGAAGTGGGCCGAAGGCTCCTGCCTGATCAAGGTCGGCGGCACGGAAGTCCTGTGCGCGGCCACGATCGAAGACAAGATCCCGCCCCACCTCCGCGGCAAGGGCACGGGTTGGGTCACGGCCGAGTACAGCATGCTGCCCCGCGCCACGAGCGAGCGGAACATCCGCGAGGCCGCCAAGGGCAAGCTCGGCGGGCGGACGTACGAGATCCAGCGGCTGGTGGGACGGTCGCTGCGCGGCGTGGTGGACATGGGCAAGCTCGGCGAGCGGACGATCACCGTCGACTGCGACGTCCTCAACGCCGACGGCGGCACGCGCACCGCCTCGATCACCGGCGGCTGGGTGGCGCTGGCCGCGGCGATGCGCACTTACGGCATGGAGCGTTGCCTGATCGGACGCGTCGCCGCCGTGAGCGTCGGCATCGTCAACGGCGTGACGTGCCTGGACCTGGACTACTCCGAAGACTCGAAAGCCGAGGTCGACTTCAACGTCGTCTCCACGGACGCCGGACGGTACGTCGAGCTGCAGGGCACGGCCGAGGGCAAGCCGTTCGAGCGCACCGACGTCAACCGGATGCTGGACCTCGCGGCCGGCGGACTCGAGAAGCTGTTCGCGGCACAAGCCGAGGCGCTCGCCTCGGTCAAGCGCTAACCGGCCTTGGGGACTCTCGGTCCGGGCGGGTCGGCGCGGCCCGAGCGCGATCGACTGCTGGTCGCCACCCGGTCGGCCCACAAACTTCGCGAACTGCGGGAGCTTCTTGGCCTCCAGGCGGATCTGGTCGATCTCGAAGACGTCGGCATCTTCGAAGACGCCATCGAGGATGGCGAGACATTCGACGCCAACGCGGCCAAGAAAGCCCGGTTCTTCGCCGCGCTCTCCGGCCTGCCGACTCTAGCCGACGATTCCGGCATCGAGGTCGACGCTATCGGCGGGCTGCCGGGCGTTCGAACGCGCCGATACGCCGGCGAGAACGCCACCGACGAGGAAAACAACGTCAAGCTGCTGGCCGCCCTGAGCGGTCTGGAACCGGCGCGGCGCGGGGCGCGCTACCGCTGCGTGCTGGCTCTGGCTCTGCCCGAGGTGGGTGGGCCACGCGGCGGGCTCCCGGTCCGCCTGGCCCACGGCACGATGGAGGGCCGGATCGCGGCCGCGCCGAAAGGCAGCGGCGGCTTCGGTTACGACCCGATCTTCGAGCCGGCCTCGGAACCGCCGGGCGGGCGGACGCTCGGCGAGTGGACGGCCGAAGCCAAGAACAGCATTTCGCACCGCGGCAAGGCGGCCCGCCGCATGCACCGAATCCTCGGTGGCCTCGGGTTCTAGCGGCGACGGCGAGTCGCGGCAGTCGGCATCTACTCGCGACCAGGAGTACGGAATTGGCTGATTGGGCTTTCGACTCGGTCTTCTACCACATCTACCCTCTGGGCCTGCTCGGCGCCCCCGCGAAGAACGACTTCGGGGCGCCGCCCGTTGAGCGCCTCGAGCGGTTGATCGACTGGCTCGACCATGTGCGCGGCCTGGGCTGCAGCGCCCTGTATATCGGGCCGCTCTTCGAGTCGACGGGGCACGGCTACGACACGGCCGACTACTGGCACCTGGACCGCCGCCTCGGCACCGACGAAACCCTCAAGCGCTTCGTCGCGGCCTGCCACGAGAGAGGGATCCGGGTCCTCCTCGACGGCGTCTTCAATCACGTCGGCAGGGACTTCTGGGCCTTCCGCGACGTCCGGGCGCACGGCGCCGACTCACCCTATCGAGACTGGTTCACCGACCTACGTTTCGACCGCCGCAGCCCGTTCGGAGACGCCTTCAGCTACGAGGCGTGGAACGGCAGCTTCGACCTGGTGAAGCTGAACGTGAGCAATCCGGCCGTCCGTGAGCACCTGCTCGGAGCCGTTCGGTCGTGGATCGAGGACTTCGGCATCGACGGTCTCCGACTCGACGCCGCCGACGTGATCGACCTCGACTTCCTGCGGGCGCTGGCGGCCCATTGCCGGTCTCTCAAGCCCGACTTCTGGATCTTCGGCGAGATCGTTCACGGCGACTATCGCCGGTGGGCCAACCCCGAGACGCTCGATTCGGTCACGAACTACGAGGCTTACAAGGGCCTGTACTCGAGCTTGGCGGATCGCAACTACTTCGAGATTGCGCACACCCTGAACCGCGAGTTCGCAGCCGACGGAAGGTATGTCGGACTGCCGCTCTACAACTTCGTCGATAACCACGACCAGGATCGAGTGGCGAGCAAGCTCAAGGAGGGGCGCCTTCTCTATCCCCTGCATCTCCTGCTCTTCACGATGCCCGGCGTTCCGTCGATCTACTACGGCTCCGAGTGGGGGCTGCTTGGCAAGCTCCAGCACCACGACGACAGCCAGGTGAGGCCGGCGATCGAGCTGGCAGCGGGC
Source organism: Chloroflexota bacterium (assembly GCA_003171035.1). Classification (GTDB taxonomy): domain Bacteria; phylum Chloroflexota; class Limnocylindria; order Limnocylindrales; family CSP1-4; genus Fen-1039. The sequence goes on along the minus strand of PMXR01000019.1, from coordinate 27,595 downwards.
CCGGGCATGGGCTCGGAACCGGCCCTGGCCGACGCGATCCGCCGCCTGGCTCAACTTCGCGCGGAGCTGCCGGCACTTCGGCGCGGTTCGTATCGGCAGTTGCACGTCGCCGCGGAGCAGTTCGCGTTCGAGCGGGACCTCGACGGCCAGACCGTCGTGGTCATGCTCAACGCCGCCGAGGCTCCGGCCGAGGTTGCCGTTCCGGTCACTCGCAACGGGGAGTGGCGCGACGCGCTCAACGGCGGTTCCCTGGCTGCCGTCGGTGGGAAGCTGCGCGCGGAGGTGCCGGCCGGCTGGGGATGCGTCCTCGTGGCGCGCTGAAGCGCGTCAGGCCGCCGGCAACTCGCGCATTCGACCGGCGCGCGAGATCCGGTACAGGGCGAACGTCGCGGCGACGAGAACCATCATCACGACATAGTCCGAGGCCATGTTCCGCCACGGCCGATACATGTCGCCCGCAAAAGCCAGGCCCATGACCTGCCAGGAAACCATCGTGGCGAGCAGGGCGCAAGCGATCAGCCGCGTCAACTTGTCGGGCGGAGACCGGTAGATCCTCAAGGCCGCCAGCATGGCTGCGGCATAGATGAGCAGGTCGAGCATCAGCGCCGGGAAGCCCAGCTCAGCGGCAACTTCGGTGAGCATCGAGTGGGCCCAGTCGAGGTTCGACGTCGCCTGGGCCGGCTTGTACTGGCTGATGTATTGGGGCCCGAATTGGTCGAGGCTGATGCCTAGCAGCGGGTGATCCAGGGCCATCTGGATGCCTGCCTCGGTCGCATACCAGCGCTCCATCAGCGATCCCTGGCCGGCGGTAGTAGCCGGGTTCCAGGAGTCGAATCGGCTCTCTCCCATGACCGTGACCATCACGTTCCGGTAGGCCTGGTTCAGGGACGGTGCCGCCTGCAAAACCAGCGCCGGCCACGGAATCACCGTCGCCGACAGGATGGCGACCGTCACCAGAATGGCGGCTCGTCGCCGCCAGCTGTGGACGAATAGAAGTAGCAAAACCAGGCAGCCGACGGCGGCAGCCAGGTACGCGCTCTTGGTGAACGACAGGAACAAGCTCGCAACGTCAATCGGCAGGGCCGCTACGAGCAAGACGAGCACGGTCCGATTGAGGCGCAGGTAGCCGTTGCGGTGAGCCAGCAGCAATGCCAGCAGCAGCGGCAGGGTCAAGGCCAGCATCTCGCCGAATAGCCCGACGTTGAAGTAGGTGATGCGGGAGAAGAGAAGCCGATCGGCCTGCATATGCGCCAGCGTCCGCATCGCTGGAATGCTCTGAATCATGTTGAGCAGCCCGCCCAGGGCCACGGAGATCGACAGGACGATCATCAACCGGACGAGATCGCGTCTGGTCGGGCGCAGGACGAGGAGTGCGGCCGCTATACAGAAGGGCTCGAGGATGCCGTGAAGCAGAACGGCAGCGCTCGCGGTGACGTTCGGCGAACGCAGCGTCGACAGCGTTGCGAAGCCCAGCATCAACACCACTGCCACGAATGCGACCGCCGGCAGCGTGACACGCGACCTCAGCCAGGTGGATGCCTCCGCGGCGCCGCGCCTCTCCCCCGCCGCTGCAACCTCTGGCTGCGGCTCCGGATCACGCAGCGCCAGCCCGACGGCCAGGGCGGCGACGAAGAGCGTCTGGTCGATGACCTGGATCGAGCCGTAGGTCCACGAAATCTGAGCCACGTCGAGGACCGGCAGCAGCAGCAGCATCGCCATCAGCCCGAGCTTGGGGCGCAGCACCGTGCCGGCCGTCAGGCCTGCGGCAATGAGCGGGACGAGGCCCGCCAGGATGCGCAGCAGAGTCCCGGCCTGGATGTCGTAGGGGTCGTGTTCGTTCAGCGAGGCAACGACGATGGTCGCCAGGGCCATGGTCGGTGCCGCGATGGCGCGGGCCAGAAGACGGCTGCGCTCGGCGCTGATGCCGAGGGCGCGGGCAGACGCCGGAAATGCCAATCCTGATTCCACCTGCTAAGTCTCGCCGTCCTTCCTGAAGTCCTGCTGAGCCCACGGCAATGCCGGGTTCAGTCCACCGTTTGGCTCGGTGCGGCCCTGTACGGCGACCCGGGCGTCTCACTGCGCGGCCCGTCGCCCCGCGTTGTCTAGGCGAAGCGGCGGCTCGCGAAGAACTGCCAGATCGTCGCGGCCGCGTTGAACGAGTCCGATGTGGTTCCGATGATCAGCTTCGGCAAGTACTGCTTGCCGCCGGGCCAGGTGTGGCCCACGCCGTCGACGCGGTCCGCGTTGTTCGCCACCCAGTATGCGCCCCGGCGTCGAAACCGACGAATGAGGCCCCCGAAACTGGAGCGCCCGCCCCTCTACTCGTGTCATACGCTCCAGCCGCCCGGCCGGTTCATCGGCTCCAGCGTGGCCCCGCTCGGCGGCTGTCGCGCCACGCAGTGACGGCCACTCATCGGGTGGGACGACTCGGCTCGTCCAGGGAGGACGGGCCTACCTTGCGGGATATTTGCCACGCGACAACGTCCGGATCCCCCCCAGGTGGCGGGCACACGATGCGGTCGCCACTCACCAATACTCCGGCCTCGGGCATCGGCGACGCGGCGTATTACCAGAAGGTCGAGCTGCCCAACACCGGTGGCGAGAGCAACATCTCTCTCGCGGTCAAGAAGGGCCAGACGACGTTCAGGGTATCGATCGTCCACCCTATGGCTCCCGACGGCCCGCTGATGGCCGCCGAGAAGACCCTGGCGTTGGCGGCCGTGGCTCTGATCTAGGGCCCGTGCCCCACGGCCGCGCTCCACAGCCGCTCGTGGCCTATCATCTGGGGCCGCGGGTCATGCAGCCAGCCGTAGCGCCGATCGCCCGTTTCGCTACCCAGGAGTGCCCTACATGGCGGATCGAACCTATTCGGCCAAGACGTTGAAGATCGCCGCCGTCTTCCTCTGGATCTGTGGTTTCTGGGTCGGCCTGGTCGGCGGATGGGCGATGCTCACCGTCCTGCCGATACTCGGCCTGGCCGAGCTCATCATCTGGGTCTGGCTGGCCCGCCAGTCGCCCAAATACGTGGGCCTCGCCGGCGCAGTCGTCGGCACCGGCATCTCCTGGGTGGCATTGCTCGGTACGTCGAGCGCGACCTGTGTCGGCACCGTCCCGGTTCAGTGCAACTTCTCGCTGGCGTTCGGACCCTCCCACGCCGGGAACTTCGCGACGTGGAACGCCGAGACGCGGGACTGGATGGACTACGCGCTCATCATCCTCGTGATCGGCGTCATCCTCACTATCTGGGCCGCCCGTCGAAGCAGGAGGGCCGCCGCCGCGGCCATCGCCGATGCGGCCGAAGCGGCGAACCCGGTATGGCAGGCTCCCACCAAGCCGATTGTGCAAACCCGGCCGGACTCGTATGGCGCGGCGGGCGTGTCCGGCTCGACGGCCGCGTCCGGCTCGACGGCTGGTCCGTCGGCGTCCCCGCGAGTCGAGGATCCGCCGGCGTAGCCAGGTTCCCGGGCCACTGACGAGGCAAGCCGTGGAGACCATCGCTGGACGACCGATCACAACGCTCTTCCTGATCCAATCGGTGGACGGCAAGATCACCACGGGCGACGTGGACGAGCTCGATACCGACCTCGACTTCCGCCGGCTCCACGGCGTCAAAGAGGGCTTGCATCGGTACTACGAGCTCGAAGAGCAGATCGCCGGCGTTTCGTTCAACAGCGGCCGGGTCCTGGCGAAGGTTGGGGCCAACGAGAGGCGCTGGGAGAGTGATGAGCGCGACCATGTCACGTTCATCATCGTCGACAGCCGGCCGCACCTGACGGCGAGCGGCTGCGAGTACTATGCCCGCCGTTCTCGCGAGCTGTATCTGATCACATCGAACCCGGACCATCCGATCTTCGGGCTGGCCGACCGCTACCGCCACGCTCATGTCCTGCTCTACCCGGACGGGATCGACTTCCACGATGCGATGGCTCGCCTGCGGCGCGAGTTCGGCATCGAGACGCTCACGATCCAGACCGGCGGTGAACTCAACGCCCACCTGCTCCGGCTGGGACTGATCGACTACATTTCAGTCGTGGTGGCGCCATGTCTGGTCGGAGGGCGAGACACTCAGTCGCTCATCGGCGGGGAATCGCTGCACAGCCAGGACGATCTCTGCCATTTGCGGGCGTTGAAACTCATTGGCTGCGAGCCGCTGGGCGACTCGTATCTTCACTTGCGCTACGAAGTCGACAACGACACTGTGCTCGATGGGGCCCCGTCCCTCGTCCCCTGATCCGCCCCTCAGACGGCCGGCGCCTCGGGCTCCAGTTCATCGTGAGAGACCTGCCGGAACCCGAAGCGTTCGTACAGCCGCAACGCATCCAGGCGCGCGGCCGACGTCGTCAAATACGCCCGCCTGTACCCGAGTTCTCGCATTCGCTCCAGCGCCGCCGTTATGAGCGCTGCCCCTATCCCGTGACGTTGCCGATCGGGACTCACGGCGAGCCAGTGGAGACGACCCAGATCAGGGTCGACCCCGACCTCCGGAAACCACGCCGACACGGCTCCGACCGCTTCTCCCCGTTCGTCCACCGCATAGAACTGTCGTTCCTCGAGATCGGTCCTGCAGGTTCCGAACTGCGAGGCGAACAGGCTGGGGGTGATCACGTTGTACAGGTCGGCCGCTGACTGGATCCGTGCCCAGGTCGCGTCGTCGCCATCTTTGAAGGGGCGGAGCGAGTAGCCGGGCGGCACCCGGCACTGCAGGACCTGACTCAGACCGTCAAGGACCATGACCACGTCCTCTCCCGCGTCGAGCATCGCTACGCAGCTCCCTTCAGGCTGGTCAGGTTTAGCCTCCGAATTCAGCCGCCGCTTGAGTCGTGGGCGGTCACTGCCCATCTGCGATCTCCAGGCGAACGATCACGTCACCGATCGAGCTGACTCGCACCTGCAAGCCGTTGTGGATTGGGCCCCCTTCCGTGTTGGTCCAGTTGAAGCCGACGGTGATCGGATTCCAGTCGTAGCAGTAACGATGGCCGGCCACAGTGAAGCATTCCGGACCTTTTGCGCTGTTCGCGCCATGCTGACTGGCGGTGAAGTCTTGGACCGTACCTGCGACAACGGTGGCCCGGCCCGAATCGAGCTGGTAGGCCAGATCCAGCGAGGCCAGCTGCTGGCAGCCTGTCAGGCCGGTCGCGACCAGGTAGATGAACAAGAGGAGCGGTGCGGCGGTGCGTGCGGGTATTGGGTTGCCGTAGGCAGTGCGCGTCGGCAGCTCTAGATCCATCGCCGCGGGGACCGCGACGATTAGCGCCGGGACGGCGCATGCCGCGAGTAGCAGACCGTCGGGGAGGCCGATGTTGTGCAAACCGAAGGCGGCGAAGAGGAGCCCCGCGGCGGCAAGCCAGAGCCCTGACATTCTTCGCAGGATGGGGCGCCACCTCGGATTCACGGCAAGGGCCAGCGCTGCGAGCGCGCATACGACCGCGACCACCCCGATCGCAGCCTCCGGATACCGGTAAGAGATGTCCCACGCCACGTGGTAAGTCATGCTGTCCCCTCTCGTGCCGGTCTTGGTTTCTCACCGCTTGCCGTCGCCCAACGGTCGCCCGGGCTCAACGCCCGCACGGCTGCGATGGCAGGGGTTCCTGAGCGTGAGAGGGCGAGCGGTGAAGGTGCCGATTATTGTGCGATAACTGGCTGGCACCACAGGCGAATGTCCGCTGCAGCATCCTCCATCCGTTATAGGGTTACACGCAGAGGGAACCCTATGAACGAACTGGCATTCACGACGCCCCCCACCGAGACCGAGCGCACGAATTCTGTCGGCGCAGATCACGCGGACGTCACGGACGCAACGACATTCGCCGATGTCTACGCCATCCACCGGGACGCCGTGTTCATGTACCTGCGGACCCGAACACTGGACGAAGACGAGGCGCTGGACCTCACGGCCACGACTTTCGAGCGCGCGCTCGACGCTATCGAGAGATACCGACCCTCGGGCGGCGGCATGAAAGCCTGGCTGCTCCGGATTGCCCGGAATGCCGCGATCGACCATAACCGGAAAGTGCGCCGCCTGGTTCGTGGGCCCACGCCCGAGACGGCACACTCGAAGGCCGCCTCCGCCGAGGATGTGGCCATCGCCGTGGACGAGCGCCGTCAAATCCGCCGCCTGGTCGCGGAACTGAATGCCCCGGAGAGGGACGCGATCGCGCTGCGCTATGCGGCCGGGATGACGGCTCGCGAGATTGGCGAGGTCATCGGCCGGAGCGAGGAAGCTACGCAGAAGATGCTCAGTCGGGCTCTGGCGCGACTGAAGGAGGCCTACACCAATGAACGGTGATGCCCACTTCGACCGGCTGGTTAGCGACTCGCTGTCCGAGCCGATGTCGCATGAAACGGCCCGAGAACTCGATGGCCGCATCGCGGAGCTGGTGGCCCGGCATGCGGGCGCGCAACCGCGCGGACGCCACCTGGCGATGCCTCATGGCAAAACGCGGACGGTCCTGCTGCTCGTCGCGGCGCTGTTCATCGTCGTCGGGTGCGTGGTCGTCAGGGACGCCTACGGGACCGTCGAGGATGCGTCGCAGGTCGACACCGAAATGGCCGATGCAAGGGCCGTGACACCGATCCCGCCTGGGGCGACGTGGCCACCGATGCATATGCAGGCAACAATCGACGACCCGGACCAGCCCGGCGCAACGGTGTCGGTCGTGTACGGGTACCCCCAGGGTCACTTGACGGTCGAGTACGTGGCGGCCTGCATGTGGGACGGCTACTGGCTCGACGGCTACGACCGCTCCGCCTCAGCCCAGATGTCTGTTGCCCTTGCCGGCCTGGAGCAGTCTCGCACCTGGATAGCGTTTTCAGGGCAACACCGCTTCGGAGTTGAGAAGGCACACGGGGAGGTAGTCGACGCCGCCGAACGCGGGGATCCAGCGCCAGTCAGGAAGTTCATGAAAGAGTTCGGGTGCAGCACCTATGTCCCGCCCGCCGGCTCGAGTCCTTCGGCCGGTAGCTAACCCTGCGACCGCGGCCGGCACATACGTTTGAAGTCCAACCTCAGAACACCGGAACGTCGAGTATCCTGTGGACTCGGCGTTCCGCGTCGGGGTGTGGCCTAGCTGGCAAGGCACGTGCTTTGGGAGCACGAGATCGTGGGTTCGAGTCCCACCGCCCCGACCATCTCCCTTCTTCGATTGCGCGAACCAAGCTGCGCCCCATCGGGCGCGGTCGTCAGCCCGATCGCGGCAGGTAAGAGGTCCAGGCGATCGCCCACTTCACGACCATGATCGCGCCCACGCCGACGATCGCGGCGCGCTGAAGCGAGACGGACGGGCCCATCGCGTTTGCGATCGGCTGAAGCAAAAGCGACCAGCCGAAGATGCCGGACAGGATCAGCGCCGTGGCGACGATGCCGAGCGGGCCGCCGATCAGGAGCGCCCGGGCCCCGAACCTGCCCTTCATGGCGGCGATGCCACGCGCGCACATGAGCGTCGCCACAATCCACAGGGCGATGACTGCGCCCACGCCGGAACCGATGACCGGCAGGCTGCTGCCGTTGAGCGCGGCAACTACGATCACGACCGCCGGAATGCCGAAGACGGTGGCGATGATCGGTGATGCGTCGAAAGCCTGACCGGACGCGGCCGAACTCGTGGTTTGCACAGCCTCTCCCTTCTCTCCATCCCCCAGGACAAGACTACGGTAGCGAACCGACGGTTCGGTGCCAACTCCACTTCTCCCCTGGCGGCGTCGCGCCACCTTCCCTGTGGACCTGGCCACTCGACGCCTGACGGCATCCGGCCGGGGGCCGCACGCCACCGACGCCTGACGACGCCCAGACCCACCGCGTATTCTCGGCGCATGACCGAACTCGTCTTTCCAGCCGGATTCATGTGGGGCACGGCCACCGCCGCACACCAGGTCGAGGGCGGCAACTCGAACAGCGACTGGTGGGAGTGGGAGCTTCGGCCGGGAACGCCCTGCAAGGAGCCGAGCGGCACGGCCATAGACCACTACGCCCGCTACGAGAGCGACATCTCGATGATCGCCGGCCTGGGCTTCGGCACGTACCGCTTCTCGGTGGAATGGGCTCGCATCGAGCCGACCGAAGGTGTCTTCGACGAGGCGCAACTCGAGCACTACCGCTCCACGGTCGCAGCCGTCCGCCGCTGCAACCTCGTCCCGATGGTCACCCTCAACCACTTCACGTTGCCGCTCTGGGTCGCGCAGAAGGGGAGCTGGCTCGCTGACGAAACGCCGCGGCTGTTCGAGCGCTACGTCAGGCGGGTGGTCGAAGCGCTGGGCGACTCAGTCGACTGGTACTGCACGATCAACGAGCCCGGGATCGTCGGCATCGGCGGCTACCTCGGCATGCTCGGCTTTCCACCTGGCGCCCGCGGCCTATCCAGCTGGCGCCGCGCGGCCGACGGGCTGATCGCCGGCCATCGCCGAGCCCGGGCGGCCGTCAAGGAATTGCGCCCCGGAGCGAAGGTGGGACAAACGCACGCGATGATCGAGTGGGAGTCGAATGCCGGCGGGCGGCCGATCATGGCGTTCTCGCGGCGCATAGCGGAGGATGTCTACCTCGAGGCCTCGAAGGAAGACGACTTTATCGGCGTCCAGACTTACACGCGTGTGCAGCTCAACCTGGCCCGGCCGATCGGCTGGCTGATGCGGCCGGTCCTGGCCGCGGGACCGCTCACCCGGATCATGGTCTCGGCCATGCTCTCCCGCACCAACCTGTCGACCCCGCCGCAGCCAAACCCGGACGACGGCGTTCGTCGAACCCAGATGGGTTACGAGTTCCGGCCGCAGGCCGTTGCCGCAACGGTCAGGCGCGTGGCGGAGCTGCTCCCGGGCAAGCCGATCATCGTCACCGAGCACGGCCTGGCCACGGCAAACGACGCGGAGCGGATCGAGTTCATCAGCGGCGGTCTCGCGGCGCTGCATGACGTCATCTCCGACGGAATCCCGCTCGGCGGCTACATCCACTGGAGCGCCTTCGACAACTTCGAGTGGGACCGCGGCTACTCGATGACCTTCGGGTTGATCGGCGTCGATCGGGCGACGCAGGAGCGAACGGTCAGGCCGTCGGCGCGGTTCCTCGGCGAGATCGCCCGCAAGAACAGGCTCGAGGTCGCCGGCTCGTAGCGTCCCGGCGCGGCGAGCGTCCCGGCCCGGCGCGGCGCGGCGCGGCGCGGCTCGTAGGCTGGCCCGGACAACAAGAGACCGGCGCTACTCGGCGCCGGTCCCGGCTGATATTGTCGCGGCGAGGCTCTGGCCCCTACCGCACGGGCAAGCCAGCGCGAGTATCACCGCTGATGTTCCCGGCGCGCGGTCTCCACTCGAGGTTCAACGTGGAGCGATACGGATCGGCCGTGAAGGGGGAAGAACCACCCTCGGCGCGTGTAAGACGCGAACCTTTGGCCGCCATCGCCGCCTGCATCTTGCCTCCGGGAAACCCTGGCGCGGATGAGACCCCAACACCGTACGCCCGCACTTCGGCGATGGCAACACTCAATTGGATGGGATCGGATGGGAAACCAGTTCGCCCCTAGACTCATCGGGAGAGCCCGCGCAGCCGATGCCTCACCTGCCAGGCCGGGCGCGGTAATCGCGCGCCTCAATAGGAGTCAACAACCGTGACGGACAGTCCGGCGCAAATCGGGAAATCGGCCTCACCGGCCTCCGAGTGGGCCCTCGACCAGACCGTGGCGTTCCTCAATCACGGCTCATTCGGGGCGTGTATGAACGCCACCCTGGAAGTCCAACGCGGCTGGCGCGACAAGCTCGAAGCCCACCCAGTCCGGTTCCTCGCCCACGACCTGGAGGACCTTCTCGACTGGACCCGTTCCGAGATCGGGGCCTTCCTAAGCGGCGAACCCGACGACCTCGCGCTGATGCCCAACTCCACGGCCGGCGTCAACACCGTGCTGCGGTCGCTGCGTTTCGAGAAGGGCGACGAGATCCTCGCCACGGACCACGCCTACAACTCCTGCCTCAACGCCGTCCGTTTCGTGGCGTCGGGCGCGTCGGCGAAGGTCGTGCTGGCCCGCATCCCGTTCCCTATTGCATCGCCCGACGAGGCGTTCGACGCGATCATGGCCGCGGTCACGCCCAAGACCAAGCTGGCGATGATCGAGCACGTGACGAGTCCCACGGCCCTGGTACTGCCGATCGAGCGGTTGATCCCCGCTCTCGCCGAGAAGGGCATCGACGTCCTGGTCGACGGCGCCCACGGCCCCGGCATGGTGCCCGTCAAACTGCGTGACCTGGCCCCGGCCTATTACGTCGGCAGCACCCATAAGTGGATCTGCGCGCCGAAGGGCTCGGCCTTCCTCTACGTTCGGCGGGACCGGCAAGCCCTGATCAAGCCGCTCTCGATATCGAGCGGCAGCAACGACGCACGCGTCGACCGTTCCAAGTTCCGGCTCGAGTTCGACTGGAATGGGACTTTCGACCCGAGCGCCTGGCTGACGATACCGGCCGCCATCGACGGCCTCGGCGAGATGCTCCCCGGCGGCTGGCCGGTGCTCATTGCCACGAACCGGCAACTCGCCATCTCGGCCCGAGACATGCTGGCGGAGGCGCTCCACACCGACGTCCAGGCCCCCAACTCCATGACCGGATCGATGGCCAGTCTGCGACTGCCCGGCGGTCCGTGGCCACGCGAAGAGGCGACGCGACGGATGGCGATGATCGAGGGGGCCATACGGGGCCGGCGTTTCGAGGTCCCGTTCATGGCCTGGCCGTGCCCGTGGCTGGTCGACTCGGGCGACCTGCCCGAGGACACCGCGTTCGACATTCTGGTCCGGATCTCTGCTCAGGCCTACAACTATCTGGGCCAATACGAGCGCCTCGCCTCGATCCTGGCCGGCTTCGCCGGAGTCAATCGGCCGGAAGGCTGACCCGCGGCGGTATCAACCCAGCCTGAGCAGACCGGCCCCGGCCACGACATCAACCGGATACACCCGGCCCCGCAGCCCCGTTCTATCGTCGTACTCACGGCCGATCGCCGCCTGTAGTGCGGGGATCGCGTCGGCCAGGACCAGGTTCACGGTGCATCCGCCGAAGCCCAGACCGGTCATGCGGGCCGCGACCACTCCGGGGGTCGCCCGAGCCACTTCCACCATGGCGTCCAGTGCGGGAGAGCTGACTCCGTAGAGGTCACGCATCGACGCGTGCGATTCGGCGAAGATGCGACCCAATTCGTCGAGATCGCCGCCCTCCATGGCGGCGGCCGTGGCCAGAACTCGCCCATTCTCGGCCACCACGTGCTCGGCCCTGGCCGCCACGTTCTCGGGCAGGATGGGCCGATAGCGGTGCAGCGACGCCGGGTCCAGGTCTCGCAGCGAGCACAGCCCGGGGATCTGCTCGGCCAGCAGTGCTACTGCCCGCGCACACTCGGCTCGCCGCGTGGCGTAGGCCGAGGATCGGCGTTCGTGCTTCTCACCCGTGTCGCAGACCACGACCCTGACCCCAAACGGCATCGTGACGTAGTTGAAGTCGAGGGAGCGGCAGTCGAGCAACATGGCCCGATCCGCCCGGCCGGCGGCGCTTGCCAGCTGATCGACGATGCCGGCGTCGATGCCCATGTAGTCGCGTTCGGCACGCTGGGCGAGCGCGGCAAGCGATGGCGGCGCAAGAACCCGGGTCGGCCCAACCAGTGCCAGCGCGGAGGCCAGTTCCAGGGCCGCCGAGGAGGCCAGCCCGGCCCCGATCGGGAGCGTGGTGTCGATCACGCCGTCGAAGGCGTAGGTCGGAATTTCGGCCTCGCGCAGGGACCAGGCAGTGCCCGCAACGTAGTCACTCCAGCGAACGGAGCCTCGCCCGGCGGGATTCTGCCCCGTTGAACCGGCCGCACCCGGCGCCACGGAGTCGATCCGGAATGAGCCTCCTTCGCGAGAGTGGCGTGAGACCACCCTGACCACGTCGTCCTCGCGTCGCCGGAAGGCGAGCCACGTATCAAGCTCGATCGCGGTCGGCAGGGCGAAGCCTTCGTTGTAGTCCATGTGATCGCCGATCAGGTTGACCCGGCCGGGAGCGCGAGCGATCTCGACGGCGTCGGAATCGGCGGCAGGCCCGAACGCGGCGTCCAGGGCAGCGGCCAGCATTTCGATTCGAACGCGATCGGGTTGTGTATGTGCCACCGCCAGATGCTAGCGTGAGCGCTACCAGAAAGGCGCCGCATTCCGACACCATCGTCCTGATGACGCAGACGCTCTTTCTGGGCGGGCTAAGATGCGCGCACGTCGCAGAGCTGAAGCGGGGCAAGCCAGAGCTAAGCGATATGGTCGCCTTCGAACCTCTACAGGGCGTCCTCGTCACGGCAACCGTAGCCGTCGTAGTGATGGCGGCGCTGATGGCGGCTGCGCTGATCGGCCGGGGTCCGCTCTACCGACGCTTCCTCGATATCGATCGCTCGCGTCGTCGATCACGCAGCGAGCGCGACCACGCGTCCGACAACTCGCGGCCGACTCATCCGGTCGACGGATTACTCGCCGGGCGGTCGGCTCGGACCGACGTTGCGGCGAGGCTGGCTCTGCGGCCCAACGAAGTGGGGCTCGACGACGTCCTGAGCGGCAGTTTCGCCGTCGAGACGTACAACCGTGCGGTTCGATTCCTGGCCTGGTCGTCCATCCTGATGGCCCTGCTGGTCGTTCTGATGAGCCGGCTCTGGCAGCCCGTCGAGCCGCAGATTCTCGCCACTCTCGTGATCGCCGGCGTATTCGTCCTGCTCGCTCAGGAGCTGCTGCCGCGGGAGCGGTTCGGGTCCGTTCGAGTGGTCATCGAAGCCACGGCGACGATCGTGTTCTTGACCGTGATCGTCCTGTTGACGGGCTACTCCACGAGCCCTTTCTTCTATGGGTATCCCATTCTTGTCGGCGGGGTTGCCCTTATCGCCGGTCCACGGATCACGCTGATCCTTACCGTGGAATCCGTCGTGGCGTACGCGATCGCCGCCCTCGCGGGCCCGACGGACGCCGCCGATAGCCGCGACACTCTGGCCAGGATCGGGATTAACGTGACGGCCCTGGTCTTGCTCGCGTACGCCGGCACGGTCATGTCCCAGGTCCAGAGCAGAACCCGGGAGGCGGCGATTCGCCTGTCGACGATCGACTCGCTCACAGACTTGTTCAACCGCGCCTACTTCTTCAGCGCCCTGGAGCGCGAAATTCGACGTGGCGAGAGATTTGGGCGCGGGTTCTGCCTGCTGATGATGGACCTGGACGCACTCAAGACGATCAACGACAGATACGGTCACTTCCAGGGTGACGTGATCCTACGCGGCGTGGCTCGCCTGATCCGGTCCGGGCTGCGCGGCATCGATGTGGCGGCCCGCTACGGCGGCGACGAGTTCGTGGCCCTGCTGCCCGAAACCGACCCGAGCGGCGCATTCGTCGTCGCCGAGAAGATCCGCCAGACGGTCAGCGAACTACCCGTCGAGGCCGACGGCGACACGATCCGGGCATCGATCTCGGTCGGCGTCGTGTCCTATCCGGACGACGGTTTGACCGCCGACGAGCTGATGATCGCGGCCGACGCGGCGATGTACGCCTCAAAGAGGCTCGGCAAGAACCGTGTCGTCGGCTACGCCAAGCCCGGCGAAGCACAGCTCTACACACCGCCGGCATCCGCGACGCAGTTCACGACGCCGGGGTTCACGCCACTTCCTCCCCAGGGCGAAACGCAATCGGACGGCGGTCGGCGGCCGTAGCCAGCCTGGGAGTGTCAGGCGCGTGAGCGCGCGGGCGCGCGAACGCGCTGAGGCGCTGAGGCGCGGCATCGGCTAGCATCCGCTCATGGCCCGCTTCTCGACCCGCGCAATCCTCGCGTCGACTCGGTCGCCGCACGTCGATCAGACACCGTCGGCCGTCCCGATCTACCAGGCAGCGGCATTCTCCGCCGACGACGCGGCGGAACTGGGCGACGTGCTGACCGGCGCACGGCCGGGCTATGCCTACAGNNCGTGCACGCCGGCCAGACGATCGTGGCCACGCAGGCACTCTACGGGACGACTCGCGACCTCCTCGTCCGAATCCTGGGGGGTTTGGGCGTGGCGACCGAATTCGTGGATCCCACCGATCTGGTGGCGGTCGAAGCCGCGATGGCGAAGACCGGCGCGCCGGTGTTGTACGTTGAGACCGTTTCGAACCCGACGATCGTAGTCTCGGACATCGCCGCCCTTGCCGCGATAGCCCACAGCCACGGGGCGCTGCTGCTGGTCGACAATACCTTCGCGTCGCCGTTCGCCTGCCGGCCGATCGAGTGGGGCGCGGACCTGGTCATGCACTCGGCCACGAAATACCTCTCCGGCCACGCCGACGTTCTGGCGGGCGTCGTCGTCGGCAGCAGCGAGCGGATCGATGCGCTGCGGCCCATCCTCGTCGACGTCGGCGCGGCCCTCGCGCCGCTGGCCGCGTTCCTCGTGCTGCGAGGCCTGCCGACGCTCTCGCTCCGGATGCAACGGCACAGCGAAACTGCACTCGATCTGGCGGCGTGGCTGGAGGGCCAGGACAACGTCGAGCGGGTCTTCTACCCGGGGCTCCCGTTCGACCCGGGCCACGAGATTGCGAAGCGCCAACTCGACGTGTTCGGCGGCATGCTCGCCTTCGAGCTGAAGGGCGGCCGCGAGGCTGGCCGCGCCTTCCTTGATGCCATGCAGATCGCTGAGCGGACCGCGTCGCTGGGCGCCGTCCGAACCATCACCACTCACCCGCCCTCGACCACCCACCGCCAGCTCGACGCGGCGGCTCTCGCGGCCAGCGGCATCGCGGCGGGGCTGCTGAGGTGCTCGGTTGGGCTGGAGGATGTGGAGGATCTGCGGGAGGACTTCGAACGCGGCCTCGATGCGGCGCGCGCGACACTGGCCAAGGGCGGCGGCGCGAAGTAGGGCCGGCTGCGGTGCCGTGGTGAGTGGCGGGGCCGAGCCCGGCCCACGCCGCACTCACTCCCCAATACTCCCCCCACGAGTACTGTGCGTCGGCCGCTGGTCGCCCAGACCGATTCCCGGCGACGCGGTCTATGCCGGTAGCCTCTGACGGCTAGCAACCGACGCACTCGCGGCCGATTTCGCGCTCGCGGGTGACCTCGGGACCGCAAATCGGCCGATTTCCAGTGAACCCGTCGCCTAGTACTCCCCGGGGGAGTAGAAGGGAATCCAGGCGTGGACCTACGCCACTCGCCGACGCCACTCCCCGCGCCCGGCGCCACTCGCCGCGCCCGGCCGGGCGCGCCGGGCAGGAAGAAGCCCCTCCGGGCTGGGGCCCGGAGGGGCTCGAGTGAGGACCTGTCTTCGGGCACCGGGCCCGATCGGCTAGAACTGGAAGAGAAGCTCGCGATACTTCGGGAGCGGCCAAAGGTCGTCCGCCACCAGCGTCTCGAGCTCGTCGGCGACGGCCCGAAGCGCGTTCTGGGCGGGAATGACGCTCTCCCGGAACGCCTTGGCTTCGGCGTGCACGGAACTCGCATCGTGGGCGGCGTGCTGCGCGTGCTCCAGGGCGTGGATCGCGTCCACGAGCCCGTCGGTCAGAGTCACGATCTTGTCCGAGACCGCGGTGACGCCCTTGGACGTGCCCGCGGCCGCAAGCTCGCCCAGGTACTTGACCGCCGCCGGCAGGATCATCGTCTTGGCCATGTCGAGCGCGCAGTTGGCTTCGATGTTCGAAACCTTGACGTAGCGCTCCCAGTTGATCTCGACGCGGGCNNGTGCTCCGGTTGTTCGGCAGGCCGCGTTTCTCAGCCTCGACGTGCCATTCCTCGGCGTAGTTGTTGCCCTCGAAGAGAACCTGCTTGTTGTCCTTGATGATGGCCGACAGGATCTTGGTAAGCCCGACGAAGTCGCAGTCCTCGAGCTTGTCGAGTTCGTCGGCGAGCTGCTCGAGAGAGTCGGCCACGGCGGTGTTGAGGACCGTCTGCGGCCAGTAGATCGGGGCCGACGAGCCGACCGCGCGGAACTCGAACTTGTTGCCGGTGAATGCGAACGGCGACGTCCGGTTTCGGTCGGTGGCATCGCGCGGCAGCACGGGGAGGGTGGTGACACCCAGCTCCATGGTTCCGCCGTCCTTGGAGGTAGAGGCAGCGCCCTTGGCCAGCTGCTCGACCACATCCTCGAGCTGCGCGCCCAGGAAGATCGAGACGATGGCCGGCGGGGCTTCGTTGGCGCCCAGGCGATGGTCGTTGCCCGCGTCGGCGATACCGGCCCGGAGCAGGTCCGCATGAACGTTGACTGCGCGGATGACCGCCGCCAGGAACGCCAGGAACTGGGCGTTGTCGTGAGGGGTGTGGCCGGGGTCGAGAAGGTTCTCACCTTCGTCGGTGCCCATCGACCAGTTATTGTGCTTGCCCGACCCGTTGATGCCGGTGAACGGCTTCTCGTGGGCCAGGAACATCAGGTCGTGCTGGCGCGCAAGGCGCTTCATCACGCTCATGACGATCATGTTGTGGTCGGAGCCGACGGAGGTGGCCTCGTAGACCGGAGCCATCTCGTACTGGGCCGGGGCCACTTCGTTGTGGCGGGTCTTGGAGGGGATGCCCAGGCGCCACAGCTCACGGTCGAGATCCATCATGAACGCCAGNNAGCTCCTGGCCCTTGGGCGACGGAGCACCGAAGAGGGTGCGGCCGGTGAGGATCAGGTCCGGGCGCTGCTCGGCGAGCCGGCGGTCGACCAGGAAGTACTCCTGCTCGGGGCCGATCTGGGTGAAGACGCGCTTGACCGAGTCGTTGCCGAACCACTTGAGGACGCGCAGGGCCTGCTTGCCCAGCGCCTCCTGCGAGCGGAGCATTGGGATCTTGTGGTCGAGAGCCTCGCCGGTGTAGGAGACGAAACCCGTGGGGATCGTCAGGGTCACGCCGTTCGGCTCGACCTGAAGGAAGATGGGGCTGGTGACGTCCCAGGCGGTGTAGCCGCGGGCCTCGAACGTGGAGCGAATGCCGCCCGACGGGAAGGAACTGGCGTCGGGCTCACCCTGGACCAGGCCCTTGCCCGAGAACTCGGCCAGCGTCTGCGCTTCGCCGGTGGGGCTGAGGAACGAGTCGTGCTTCTCGGCGCTGCCGCCGGTCATCGGCACGAACCAGTGGGTGTAGTGGGTGGCGCCGTGCGCCAGGGCCCATTCCTTCACGCCCTGGGCAACGGCGTCGGCGATGGCCGGGTCGAAGGCTTCGAGGCCTTCAACGGTGCGGCGCAGCTTCTTGAAGACCGGCTTCGCCAGGTACTCCCGCTGGGCAGCCTCGTTGAACACGTACTGGCCGTAGATGTCTTCGCCGGCGTTTTCGAGATAGTTCTGGGTCGAGGCGACCTTCAGATTGGAGATGGCCTCGATGGCCTTCTGGCGGGCAGTCAACTGTCACTCCTCATCGACGGTTTGAATTGCATGCGGCCTCTTCCCAGCCCCGTTGCGGGCCGCTGAGAAAGCTGATCCATGGACCAAAGAGAAGCTACCCGACCGGGCCGTAGGTGGCCAAGCGATCGGCCTCAGGCGGCGCCGAATTGATTCCAAACCGCAACCATCTTTCCTCGCAGGAGCGGTCTTCGACACATCGACTCACCCGCGTCGCAACGATCCCCGGCGGGGCGTCCGAGTCGGCCTTGTTCGGTCGGCCGGTGGCCTCACAGCAAGGCCGGCCGGACCCACTCCTGGCCCAGAACGTGCTCGTCGAGGAAGGCCAGAACCGTCTCGTACCAGATGCGCGAGTTCTGCGGCTTGAGGACCCAGTGGTTCTCGTCGGGGAAGCAGAGGAACCTGGCTCGGACGCCGTGGCGAGCCAGATCGGTCCAGAGCTTGAGCGCTTCGCTGACCGGCACGCGGAAGTCCTGCTCGCCGTGGATGACGAGCATCGGCGTCTTGATCGCGGCCACGTTCGTCGCCGGCGACTGGGCGTCGTATAGCTCCGGCTGGAGATACGGATCGCCCATCTCGTGCTCCCATTCCACGCCCGTATCCGTCGTGCCGTGGAACGGCCGCAGATCCCAGAGCGAGGCGTGGGTGACTATGGCGCGGAACCGGTCCGTCTGGCCGGCGACCCAGTTGGCCATGTAACCGCCGAAGCTGCCGCCAAGCAGCGCGGTGCGTTTCGCGTCGATGTCCTTGCGCTTGAGGGCGGCGTCGGTGGCGGCCATGACGTCCGTGAACGGCGCGTCGCCCCACTTGCCCCAACCGCGCTGGATCATGTGCCGGCCGTAGCCGAGCGAGATGGCCGGATCCGGCAGCAACACGGCGTAGCCGCGCTCGGTCAGGAGATGCGGATTCCAGCGCCAGTGCCAGCCGGCCCACGACCCGAGAGGTCCGCCATGGACCATGACTGCCAGCGGTGCCGGAGTCTGGGCGGATGCCTTCCACGGCAGCACCAGCCACGCCCGAACCTTCGTCCCGTCGGTGGCGACCGCGGTCAGCCGCTCGACGGAGGACGCGACGGCGATGCCGCCTTCGTCGATTCCGTTGGGGAGCTCGACGGCCGATTGATCGGCCGCGTGCGAATCGAAGCGCACGATCCGGGCCGGGTTGAGAATCGTCGAGCGCAGCGCGTACACGGTCGAGCCGTCGGGCGAGGGGCAAAGGTCGGAGACGGCGCCGTCGGCGATGAGCGTCGTGACCGCGCCGTCCGCCAGATCGACGCGGAACGCGGCCACGCAGCCGTCCATGTCGGCCGTGAAGAAGACCGAGTTCGAGTCCGCGGCCCAGATTGGGGATTCGGGCCAGAGGTCGAAGCTCGGGGTCAGGTCGCGGCCCTTGCCGGTTGCCGGGTCTACGAGCCAGAGGGTCGCGTCGACCGCCTCGTCGGGCGATCCGAAAGTGGTCCGCACGGCGACCAGGTGGCGGCCCCCGGGCGAAACCGTGACCGAGTCGTACCAGGCGTCGCCGTCCGTCAGGACGCGGCGCTCGCGGGTGGCGACGTCGACGGCGATGAGATCCGCGCAAATCCGCGGCGGGTTCGACCAGTCGACCCAGCGCGTGTAGACGGTCTTGCCGTCGGGCGAGATGTCGATCGCGGACTCGACGAGCGCGGCCGGGCCGGCGTCGCCGGTGAGGTCGAGGGGCTCGAGCCGGGCTTCGGGATCGGCCTCCGCTGCGGTCGTGGTTGCGGCAAAGAGGCGCCGGCGGCGCGGGGCCAACCACTCGTCCCAATAGCGGATCGGGTACGAGTCGAAGAGAAGGGCACCGACACCGGCTTCCTTGCGGGCCTTGGCGCGGTCGGCGTCGTCCGCCATGTCCTTGGCGTCGGGATGAAGATGGGCGCCGAAGACGATCGTGTCGGCCGCTAGAGCCGCGGCGACGCCATCGATGCCGCCGTCGGGCGCGAGCAGCAGCCGCGCTTCACCGCCTTCGGCCGGCAGAAACCAGAGCGCGTTGATCTTCTTGTCGGAATCCGCCTTCGCGTCGGGGTCGGGACGCGATGAGGTGAAGAGCAGCGAACCGTCGCGCGCGAAGCAGCCGACCGATTCGCCCGCGGCCGAACGCGTGATCCGGCGAGGCTTGCGCGCCCCGGCCGGATCGACCTGCCAGAGGGCCGTCTTCATCTCCTTGCCTTCCGGCCCGAGCCGGCCGACGGCGACCACGAGGCGGGTGCCGTCTGGTGAAAGCTTCAGGGCCGATAGTCGTGGCAGCGCGAGGAATCGATCGAACGTGAATGGGTCGTTCATGGCGCGATCATCTCGCAACTGCGGGCCCGCCGCCAGAGTCTCAGCCCGATCGCGACTCAGGTCCAGGCCAGCGAAGCCCGAGTGGCCCAATACCGGTCCGGCGGCTCGGCCAGCTCCGCCAGGGAGAGGAGGTCGTCTGCGCTCAGGATCATCTTCGCGGCCGCCAGGTTGCTCGAGATCTGGGCCGTCGTGACGGCGCCCGAAAGGACCACATCCGACCAGGGTTGGGCCAGTGCCGCCGCGATCGCGACGGCCTCCTGACGGCGGCCGAGCCGGCGCGCAAGGCGGGCGAGCGGGGCGAGAGGCGAGTCAGGCGCGGCGTCGGCGGGTCCGGGCGCGGTAGCGAGCGCGGCGTCGCCTTCGTCGTCGGCCTCTTTATCGGCATCGTCGGCCTCGGCCGCGCCGTCGCTGCCTGCCCCCGCGGCGCCGACGAGGCGCCCGTTCGCGAGCGCCTCCTTCACGATGACCCCCAGCCCGGCTTGCTTCGCCTCGGCCAGCGCCGGACCGGCCGACCGTTCGAGCAGATTCCAGGTCGCCTGCACGGTGGCGAAGAGCGGCTCGCCGCCGGCGACGATTGCGATAGCGCGCCGAATCACGTCCGACTGGTCGACGCCGCTGACCGTCAGCCCGATTGCCAGCCCTGAGTCCTTGAGCCGCTCAAGTTCGTGGAGCACGGCCTTATCGGCGAGCACGCCGCCGTCCAGACTGGCCGAATGAATCTGGTACAGGCACAGAGAGTCGCCGAGGATGGCGCGAGTCTCGGCCAGCTGGCGCCGTAGATGCGCGAGCGAGTGGTCCTTCACCTCATTGACTTCGGCGCCGACCTGCCAGTCCGCGGTATAGCGATAGCCCCATTTCGAGCCGACGGTGATATCGCCGCACAACTGGCCCGAATGGAGTCCGCGCAGGAGCCATGACGCCAGAAACTCCTCGGCGAGGCCGTAGGAGCGCGCGGCGTCGAAGTATCGGACACCACCCACGTAAGCGGCATCGAGCAGATCGTGAGCCTTGGTCCGCAACGACTCGACGCTGCGGTCGTCGCCCAGGTCGCGCCCGCGCCCAAGCGTGATGTATCCGGGCCGCCCGATCGCCGCCAGCCCAAGCCCAATCTCGCTCGCAGAAAGGCCACTCTTGCCTAAAGTCACGATCCTCACCGGCCGAGGTTACTCCGGTCCGCGAGGACGGCGGAAGAGCTCCGGCCGTGGCGTCGCCCCGCGCACCAAGGTGGTGTTACCCCTGGTGTTACCCCTGGGGCGGCGCTGCTGCTATCATTCCGGAGCCCTAAGGGGCATTTTCGGTCGGGGCGTGGCGCAGCTTGGTAGCGCGCATCGTTCGGGACGATGAGGTCGGAGGTTCAAATCCTCTCGCCCCGACCATTCGGGTAGGTGGCTCTCCGAGCGCCCCATTTGACACTCGATTCCTCTTCCTCCCGGCATCTGGCGAGGGCTCGCGGCCCTCCCCGATCGAGGATGATCCTGAACCGCCAGACCTCAACGTCCCGATTTTCGGTCCTTGGTGTCCCCCCATGCGCCCGGCGGGAGATGCTCAACCGGTCGAACTCGCGGCCTGGCATGCAACCCGGAAGCGCTTCTCGCCAGTCTGGGCTCCGTGTTGTGCCCAGGAAACCACGTACTCACCTTCCGGCAAGCTGACCATGTTCGGCTCGTCGGGCACCCGAACGTAGGGAATTTCGCCAGTGGTGGCCCACGTCCCGTTCATGACGACCTTGCTGCCCGCCCAAGGTCTTCACCGCGTACGTGCCCGAGCTGTTCGCGCCCATTGTGAAATCGAAGTGGAAGGTGCAGACGGTTAGTTCGTCCAATCCGGACCCGCTGTTGCCAGGTGCGATTTCGATGGCCTCGAGGGCCGAGGCTCCGCTGGGGATCGCGGTTTTCGCCCTGCTTGGAATCGCGACCGGTGGCACGCTCAGGGTGGTTGCACAACCGCCCAAAACGCTGCCGAGGAGCAGCGCCGAACCGAGGGCGCCAAGCCAGTGGCTACGAGAAGTCATCACTTCATGTACCTCGCCGCCGTCCGGGGCGGTGTGCCGTCGGTTCAAGTAGTTTCGGATTCGAGCACCTCGGACACCGACCGGCGTGAACCCGCAAGCGTGGCGCCCGCAGTGAGCACGCCCACCGCCAGCAACGTCACGATCACCACCGCCACCAGCCAGGGCACGGGTGGGATTGTCGAAAGGCGCCCGCCATTTAGGTAGAGCACGATTGGGCCGGGGATGCCGAGCATCGCTCCGACGAACGCAGGACCTAGTTGGGCCACGGACAACCCGGTCGCGACCTGCGCGGGGGTAGCACCGAGCGCTCGCATCAAGGCGGCCGGCCGTCTCGCATCGAGCGCTGTTGCCCAGGCGATGAAGACGGTATTCACGGCCGCCAGGACAATGAGCATGATGGAGATGATCACTGTCGCCTGGACCGCGCGTTGGCCCAACGACCAGCCCGTGGTGTTGGCTATCACCGCCGCAACAAGGCCGAACGTCGTGACGGCCACGCTGAGCGCCTCGACAGCCAGGCGCCGGGGCCGGCGGGCCGCGAGCCGAACCCCCACAAGAAGCGTTACAGGCAAGTGCGCCGAGGCGCGAACCATCCATTCTCGACGAGAAGGCGGACGCGCCGCGTCTTCGAGCGCCGCCACGGTGCTCTGCCGGGCAGCGCGGACGGCAGGCACGAAGGTCGCCACCAGCGCCACCGCGAAGGCGAGCGCGATCACGATGGCCACGGTCGAGCCGGACAGCGACGGTGCGCTCGCCGCCCCGAGGAGCCCGGCGCCAGGCCCGTCGATCAACGGCGCCGCCAGCCAGCCTGCCAGCAACCCCACCGCTGCACCACACACAGCGACCAGAGCGTGCTCGAACAGCAATACCGCGGAGACGAACTCGGGCGTGCCCCCGACGGCCTTGATGAGGCCGACCCGACGAGTCTGTCCAGCCATCCTTGCGCCGACGAGCACCACCACACTCATCAGGGCCAGGAGATCGAGCAGCACGCTCCCCGTGAATAGAATCTTCTGGATGGTGGCGATCACGTCCGCGTCCGCGTCGCGGATGCCCTGCCAGGCGAACAAGGTGGGCGCCGTCTGGGTAGCGTTCGCGTTGTAGCTGTCGGCGAAGGTCGGTGCCGCCGCGGGATCGCCTAGCTTGAGATTCAGCAGGTAGAAGAGCGGTTCACTGTGTGCTGCGGCAATACCAGCCACGTCGGGCGCCGGCACCCACACAAGACCAGGCTCGGTCAAGCTGAGGGTCCCCACCAGAAAGCAGCCGAGGTAGTGGCAGCCATCGGGGTACGTGGGGGTGGCGGCCGTAACGGCGAGACCTACCACGACATACGACTTATCCCCGAGGCTCAGGCGATCGCCGACTCCGAGACCAACCTCGGCCGCGAAGCCCGCCTCGACGACGACCCCTCCGGGTCGCACCCAGCTGCCCGCCAGCAGCAACGGCTGGTCTACTGAGGAGGCAGCGGAGTCGCGCCCGATTACCAGTGCACTGCCGGCACCGCTCGGCATGTGCAGCGAACTCCACGTCATCGGGAATGGACCGGAGTAGCCGACTACGCCGGAGGCATGTTCGAGCGGCAAGAGGACGCTCGGATCGGCGACGTCGCTCTCCTTTGGTCCGCCACCATTGCCCGGTTGAGCCGCCCCCGAGCCGCTCCCATTAGCGCTCGCGGGATCGGCCTTGGCGACTATGTCTGGGCCGTTGGTCGCCGTTCGGGTCCTCGCATATGGGCCCTCCAGCGTCCCGCCAAGCGCGAGACCGAGAGTCAAAGTGGCAGCTCCGACTGCGATCGCGAGCAGCAGCAGGAGTGATTGAGCCGGCCGATGCCGAATGTCCTTCAACGCCAGCCGAACGACCAGAAGCAACTTGCCCATCGGTCAGCCCTTCGTTCCTACGACGCTCGAGTGGTCGTCTCTTGAACCGTCCGGCGTTCCGGTCTCGCCGCCGAGGACTCCGTCGAACATCGTCACTACGCGGTCCGCCATCGAGGCGATGGTCCGGTCATGGGTAACGAGCACGAGCGTGAGGCCACCACGGTGGAGCGTTTGGAAGAGCCGGAGCACTTCGGTGGAGGCGGCGCTGTCGAGGTTGCCTGTGGGCTCGTCGGCGAGCAGGATCAAGGGCTCATTGACGAGCGCTCGGGCAATGGCAACGCGCTGGCGCTGGCCGCCCGAGAGTTCCGCCGGAAGATGGCCGGCGCGATCGGCGAGGCCGACCTTGTCAAGCAGCGCCCTGGCTCGCTGTCGCGCGCGAGCCGGACTGCAGCCGGCAAGCAAAGCCGGTAACTCGATGTTCTCCTGTGCGGTGAGCTCATCGAGGAGGTGGAACGCCTGAAAGACGAAACCGACCTCGGTTTGCCGCATCCTGGCTAGCTCACGCTGCGAGGACCGATCGATTCGCCGTCCGTGGAGCCAGAGCTCGCCGGCAGTTGGCTGATCGAGCCCACCGAGCAGGTGGAGCAGTGTGGACTTGCCACAGCCGCTCGGCCCCATGACCGCGACTGCTTCGCCGGGCGCAACGTCCAGATCCGCGTCATCGAGGGCCCTTACGATTCCGGCGCCGGCTCCATAGTCCTTTCGCAACCCGCGGGCGTGAATCGCCGATGCTGTTTCACTCATTGCATTCTCCTTCGCTCATGGCGGCGAAGGTAAGCCGCCCGAAGTTGCGACCCGGTAACGTCGAGTGGTGCGGTCTCCCGTTGCTCCTGGCGTTACCGCAATGCAATGCGGCATGTCCATCATTGGTTCGACGCGCTGGGTCGCGCAGGAAAAGGACGAGGGAAGCGATGCGAGTGCTCGTGATCGAAGACGACGAGGAACTGGCAGAGATCGTCGGCGCGACGCTCCGCCGGGCCCAGATGGCGGTCGACGTGGCTTTCGACGGAAGCACCGGGCTAGAAACCGCCCTGCTGCATGACTACGACGTCATAGTCCTCGACCGCGACCTGCCTGGGGTTCACGGCGACGAGATCTGCCGCCAACTCGTTACGCGGGGCTGCCGCAGTCGGGTGCTCATGCTGACAGCCGCGACGACGACAGAGGACCTTGTCGACGGACTCTCTCTGGGTGCCGACGACTATGTTGGAAAGCCTTTCGATCTGCCGGAACTGGTGGCCCGCGTCCGAGCGCTACTGCGGCGCTCGCAGCCCGCGCTCCCACCGGTTCTCCGTCACGCTGATCTCGAGCTCGACACCGCCAGCCGCCGAGCATGGCGCGCCGGCCGGATCCTTGAGCTGAGCCCGAAGGAGCTGGGTGTGCTCGAACTTCTGCTCGTCGCCCAGGGTCGCGTAGTGTCGTCGGAGGAGTTGCTCGAGCGCGTTTGGGACGAGAATGCCGATCCCTTCTCGCAGTCCGTCAAGACAACGATCAGCCGCTTGAGGGCCAAGCTCGGGGACCCGCCTCTGATCGAGACGGTGGTCCAGGCCGGATACCGGCTCTGATGGCCGCCATGGAGGTCGATGAGATGCACAAGGGCTCGCAACACCTGCCGCGTCCAACGATCCGGCTGCGGTTGACGGTGCTCTACGGTGCGCTCACCGCGCTTGCGGGCGCCGCGGTTCTGAGCCTCGTATACGTGGTCAGTGCGACCACAGAACTGACAGTGAATATCGGCTCCAACGGCGAGGTTGGCTTTACCTTCGGGGGCCCGTTTGGTGGCGCAGGGTCGAACACGTCTGTCGCGCCGTTCGGTGGCTCGACCGCCGACCTCCCGAAGCTCATCCAGACGCTAGTCACCGAGCAGCACGCCGCCGAACAGCGCTACTACTTCGTCCTGTCGCTGGTTTCGCTCGCAATCCTGGCCCTGGCCGCGGTCCTGATCGGCTGGTTCGTGGCCGGCCGACTTCTGCGACCGGTGCGTTCGATGGCCAGGGCCGCGCGTGCCATCTCGAGTACGAATCTTGGACTTCGGCTCGCTCCGGCCGGACCAGACGACGAGCTCAAGGGTCTCGGGGATACGTTCGACGACCTCCTGGGCCGGCTTGAGCGGTCGTTCGAAGCGCAGCGGCAATTCGTGGCGAATGCCTCGCATGAGCTCCGCACGCCGCTGGCGCGCCAGCGCGCCCTGGTCCAATTCGCTCTCGGCGATCCCCAGCCCACTCTGGACAGCTGGCGGACGACATTCAAACGGATCCTCGTGGCCGAACAGCAGCAGGAGGGACTGCTCGAGGCGCTCTTCACGCTGGCTCGAAGTGAACGAGGGCTGGATCGCCGCGTCCCGGTGGATCTCCGAGAGATCGTCGAGGCCGCGTTGCGGTCACGAAGTCAGGACATCGAGACCCGCGGGCTGCATGTCGATGCCCGCGTGGATCAAGCTATGGTACACGGCGACGCTCGACTGCTCGAACGGCTGGTAGCGAACCTGGTCGAGAACGCGGCCCGTTACAACGTCCCGAACGGTGGGATTGAGGTCACGACGGAGGTGCGTTCGGGGGAGGCCAAATTGCGGGTCGCCAACACCGGCCCATCCATCCCTGCAGCCGACGTCGCGCGTTTGTTCGAGCCGTTCCAGCGACTCCCGTCCGATCGCACCGCCCGCGAAGACGGATGGGGGCTCGGCCTCTCGATCGTGCGAGCGATTGCGATCGCGCACGGCGGCTCGGTGGACGCCCGCCCGAAGGAGGCCGGCGGGCTCGTGGTCGAAGTATGTATTCCGGCCATCGCAGAGGCGGGGCGGTCTTCCGAGAGACCTGTCGAAAGCAGGGATCGAACACGGTCCGAGGATGTTCACGACTGACCCGCCATTCGACAAGGTCGATAACGTGATCTGGGCTCATACGGCGCCCACAAGAGACCATCGGCCCGCACCGACAAGTTGGCAGTTGAGCGCCAATGGGACATTCAGGTCGCCAGGCTCGGCTTGACTCCTCTCGCCCCGACCATTCAGGTAGGTTGCGCCTACCCGTCCGCTCGGGATGGTCATCAGCCATCGTCCTCGTGTCCCGTGGGCTCCGGGTCGGTCGGGGGAAGCAGGCCGTCGAGTGCGGTCTGGGGGATGGCGCGAGGTAGCGGGTGTCGGCAATCGGCAGTCAGGGGTCGAAGCGCCACCGCGTGGCGCCGCCCGGCTCAACCGTTAGCACGCCGAAGACCGTGGCCGGCGTGACAGCGTAGAGGTCCCATGGCGGAGGCCCGGCGCTCGGTGCACTGAATTCGTATGTGAAGGCCCCATCTTGGACGGTGGCCGGCCAGCCCTGGTCGGCGTATCGTTTCGCGAGTCGCTCGAGGGTGCTGTTGTCCGTCACTCGTTCAGCCATGCCTTCGACGACGAGGTCGATGCCCGTCAGTGACATTGAGATTACGCAGTTGGCGTTCCCGGCGAGGTTCTTGCTCTTGCGAGTCGCGGCGCCACTCACGAAGTAGATCCTGCCGCTATCCCAGATTGCGCCAACCGCCGCAACATGCGGCCGGCCGTCCGGGCGGGTCGTCGCAAGGAATGGTGTCTGGGTCTTGGGTTTGGCCAACTCGAGTGCCTCCAGCGCCCGCGACCACGGGATAGGATCGAGGCCGTAAAGATCGGCGAGGTTCTTCTGGTTCATTTCGGTGCCTCCCAAATTAGGTCCGTCCTTGTCGCCTCCAAGTAACTCAGGACCGCTGAAGCTCGGCGCCGTAGCGCAGTCCGTCGATTAGGAGCCCGACCATGCGCTGGCTGTATTCGACTCCCTCATCCGCCACCGGCAAGCACAGGTTGGCGACGGCGTACAGGAGGTCCTTGGAACTGATGCCGCCTCGGATCTCGCCGCTCGCTGTCGCGGCTTCGAGCAGAGCCCCCAGGGCCGGTCCGAGTCGCTCGAAGAAGTAACCGGGAAGGGCGTCGAACGCCGGATCGCCTGAGTGCAGGGCCGCAGCGAGTCCTCGTTTGGTCGCCAGGAACTCCGTGTACCGGTATAGCCACTTCGCGAGAGCTGCCCCCGGCTCGTGGGCTGCGGCCAACTCCGAAGCCGCGTCGGCGCAGGCATCTATCCCGCGTGCAAGCACGGCCACGACCAGGTCCGAGC
>PMXR01000069.1 GCA_003171035.1 Chloroflexota bacterium | reverse complement strand
TTGGTCATGCTCGCAGCCTTTCCAATTCGGTGAAGAAGCTCGGATAAGAAACGGCCGCGCTGTCGCCGCGGTCGATCGATGTCGAGCCCGACGCGATGAGGCCGGCCACGGCGAATGTCATGGCCAGCCGGTGGTCGTCGAGAGTCAGAGTCGGGGCTCCGACGAGCTGGGAGGGGCCTTCTATGGTGATGTCGTCGCCGTCCACGGAGATCTTCGCGCCAAGAGCACGCAGTCCGGTGACGATTCCGTCGATGCGGTCGGATTCCTTGTTGCGGAGCTCGCCGGCGCCGCGGATCGTGGTTCGGCCGCGGGCCTGGGTCGCCGCCAGGCACAGAATCGGGATCTCGTCGATGGCCGCGGCCACCTCGTCAGGGCCTATATCGATGGCTCGCAGCTCACTCGATCGGACGGTCAGGTCGGCCAGAGGCTCACCTGCGTCCGAGTCGGCCGCGACGTCTCCGACCGGCGTCTCGGTGATCTGGGCGCCCATGCGGACCAGAAGGTCGATCGCGGTGCGGCGCGTGGGATTGACGCCCACGGCGCGCAAGGTCATCTCTGCATCGGGGTGGATCGCGCTCGCGACCAGCCAGAAGGCAGCGGCCGACGGATCGGCGGGGACGCGATCGTCCTTCGCCGCAAGCCGTGCGCCGCCATCTAGCGTCCAGGCCACCGGTCCGCCTCCCGAACTCGCCTCCGGCTCCCGCCGGACATCGATACCGCGGGACCGGAGCATCCGCTCGGTATGGTCTCGCGTGGCCACCGCCTCGCGCACCGTCGTAGGCCCTTCAGCGCGCAAGCCCGCCAGCAGGATCGCCGACTTGACCTGAGCGCTGGGTACGCGGGTCGTGTAGTCGATGGCACGGAGCCGAGTAAGACCGATGACGACCAGCGGAGGGAGGGTATCGGAACGACGCGCATACAACGCTGCGCCCATAGAGCGCAGCGGTTCGATGATACGGGCCACCGGACGGCTCCGCAACGAAGCATCGCCATCCAGAACGGAGAAGAAGGGCAGGCTGGCGAGCACGCCGGAGCAGAGCCGCAGGCTCGTGCCGGAGTTGCGGCAATCCAGCACCCCGTCGGGCTCGTGCAGGCCGTCGGCGCCTGGTGAAATCACCCTGTAGTCGACGTTGAGGCCGTCTTCGTGGACGCGTTCCACGGTTGCGCCCAGAGCGGCCATGATCCCGGCGGTCGCCTGGACGTCGCGCCCGTCGCCGGCCCCGGCGATCCGGGAATCGCCGCCGGCAAGAGTGGCGAGGATCAGCGCTCGATGCGAGATCGACTTGTCGCCGGGCAGCCTCGGTTCACCGCGCAGGCGCGCGGCTCTGGAGACGGACCGGGACGGCCCCCCGGTGAGCGGAGACTCGGCCATCGGATCAGTGCTTGCTGGCCCCGTCGACCTTGATCGGGCCGGCCATAGC
The DNA here is from genome assembly GCA_003171035.1 of Chloroflexota bacterium. Lineage (GTDB taxonomy): Bacteria > Chloroflexota > Limnocylindria > Limnocylindrales > CSP1-4 > Fen-1039. The sequence continues at coordinate 4,773 of PMXR01000069.1, read as the reverse complement.
GAACGGATCCTTGGACAGGGTCCGGACTTCTTCGTGGATCTTGTAGAGGGCACCGGCCATGTCGGCGAACTGGTCGAAGGTGAGCGACTGCTCGCCGTCGGACCTGGCCTGGTCCGGGTCTGGATGAACCTCGACCATGATGCCGTCCGCACCCGCGGCCACGGCGGCCAGCGCCATCGGCTTGACCAGCCAGCGCTTGCCCGTGGCATGCGACGGGTCGACCACTACAGGCAGATGCGTGAGGTGATGGAGAAGCGGTACGGCCGTCAGGTCCAGCGTATTGCGGGTGTATGTCTCGAAGGTCCGGATGCCGCGCTCGCACAGGATGACGTGCGGGTTGCCCGACGAGACGATGTACTCGGCGGCCATCAGCCACTCTTCGATCGTGGCTCCATAGCCGCGCTTGAGCATCACCGGCCGGCCGGCCTTGCCCACGGCGGTGAGCAGGGAGTAGTTCTGCATGTTCCTGGTGCCGACCTGGAGTATGTCGGAGTGCTTTGCGACCACCTCGACCTGGCTCGGCTCCATCACCTCGGTGATCGTCGGCAGGCCGGTCACCTTGCTGGCCTCGGCCAGGTAGGTCAGGCCCTCGATGCCCAGACCCTGGAACGCATACGGGCTGGTGCGGGGCTTGAATGCGCCGCCGCGCAGGATGGTTGCGCCGGCCTTGGCGACTGCCTGGGCCGTCTCGATCATCATGTCGCGGCCTTCGATGGAGCACGGCCCGGCCATGATCGTCAGGCTGCCGTTGCCCACTTTGGTGCCCAGCACCTCGATGACCGTGTCCTCGGGGTGCGACTCGCGTGACGTTAGCTTGAACGGACGCGTGATCGGAGTCACCGATTCGACGCCCGGCATGACAGATAGCTTGCCCATTAGAAGATCCCTCACCGGAGCGACGTCGCCCAGAACCGCGATCACGACCCTTTGAGTGCCGTAGTTGTCGTGCGGCGTGAGGTTGTACTGGTGCAGCTGGTCGCGCACGTTGGCGGCCTCCTGCTCCGTAGCTCCCATCGCCATGACGATGATCATATGTGGCGGTCCTCCTTGGTCGGCCAACGGAAGGTCGGCTCCTGGTTGGGCAACAAAAAAGCAGAGGCGATGCCTCTGCTTGCACCCGGCACGACCCGCGCTCCCGGGTCTAGGCTCCGGGAACGGTCATGCCGGGTTGCGATAAAAGTAAAAGTGATTCATAGCGGTTCCTGGACAGTAGCGGCCGCCGAACCGGGTGTCAAATTGATTCGTCCGGCGGAAGCGGTTCCCGCGGCGGGGTGTTCCTGCCGGGCTGCAGGTCAAGCTGCCACCAGCCGACATCGTGCCAGGCGCCGAACTTCCAGCCGATCCGGTTGTAGACGCCGACCGGCTCGAAACCCATGGCGACGTGTAGTCCGACGCTGCCGGGGTTCGGCAGGGTGATACCGGCAACGGCCAGCCGGAAACCTTGCCGCCGCAAGCGGACCAGGAGCTCCGTATAGAGGCGGCGCCCGATGCCGGCCCGGTGGTAGTGACTGTCGATGTAAACGGTCACCTCGGCCGTCCAGCGGTACGCCGCCCGAGGGCGATGCTGAGAGGCGTAGGCATAGCCGACGACCTTGCCGCCCACTTCCATGACGATCCAAGGGTGAGTGGCCGTCGTCTTGCGGATGCGGCCCTCGAACTCCTCGACGCTCGGGATTGCCTCCTCGAACGAAACCGCCGTGTCGCGCACGTACAGCGCGTAGATGTCCCTGCAGGCTTCCGCGTCGCGTTCGGCCGTGGCGTCCCGAATCGTGCCCGGTGTCGCGAGCCCATCGCCGGCGGGGATCGTCTTCTCGCTGCTCATGGCCGGGACTCTACCGCAAATAGAAACGACCCCGAGGGCTGTCTCGGGGCCGGTTTGTCTGCGGAAATGTTGGCGCGCCCGGCGGGACTCGNNTCCACTGAGCTACGGGCGCACTCGACTGTGTCTCACGAGAACGGACTGGCGGAGAGGGAGGGATTTGAACCCTCGAGGCAGGTTACCCCACCTGGCGGTTTAGCAAACCGCTGCACTAGACCACTATGCGACCTCTCCAGAGCCACAGCGGCCGGGATTCTAGCATGGCCGGCGGGCGTCGCCGCAAGGGCCTACTCGATCCCCTCGAGCGTGTATCGGATGAAGAAGCTCGAGACGATCCCCCCGCGGGCCCGCTCGCGAACGATGTCCGCCGGTTCGAGGCCGGCCTCGGTCGCGATCCCGGCCATCTCTTCGGGCGTGAAGGCGAGCAGCCCGAGGTCGTAGATGAGGGCCACGCCGCCCGGCCGAAGCACGCGGTCGATCTCGGCGAATACCTCTGCCGCGTCGGACCAGTGGTGCATGCTCAGTGTTGATACGACCAGATCGACCGAGGCATCGTTGAACGGCAGATCTCCCGCGTCTCCGACGAGAAACTTCACCCGGCCGTCGGCGGTGGCGTGGCGGCCGGCCCAGAGCAGCATGCTCGGGGAGAGGTCGATGCCCGTGATCCGGGTCTCCTTGAGGCGCCTCGAAAGCTCCGCGACTAGATCGCCCGGCCCACAGCCGAGGTCCACGACCAGCCCTCCGCGGGCACGGCGGCGGGCCGTGAGTTCCGCGATGACGTCCTCGGCCACGCGGTCGTATAGGCGGCCGAAGATCGGGGCGAAGAATCGTGCGTAGGTGCTGCTGCCGGGTTCGGTGAAGCACTCGACGCGTGCATCCAGCCGCCGCGCCACGGTTCGAGTTAGCCGCCGGCCGGGCCGGGTAAACGCCGCCAGGACGCTCAGGAGCAAGAAGGCGGAGATCAGCCGCCTCAAGCCCTTGCCGCGGTGGCCGCCTTGACGGGCGTTGGCGGGGGAGCCGCCACCCGTGGGCGCGGTCTTGGCGCGGCGGCCGAGAAGCTTCATGACCGGTATTGTGGCGGATGACGGTTGGTTGGTTGAGTCGTCGGCGCGCAGCCGGGTCCAGGAACCTCATGGCTGACTGAAGGGAGTGGAATGGAGCGCATCGGTTTCGTTGGTCTGGGCACGATGGGTGCCTCGATGGCGGCCAACTTGCTCAAGGCCGGCGCGCAGCTGACCGTCTGGAACCGGACACAGGGGCGGGTCGCCGAGCTCGTGGCCCAGGGCGCGGCCGCAGCCTCGTCGCCGGCCGACGTGGCCCGCAACTCCGCGATCGTCGTCGTCTGCGTCTCGGATACGCCGGACGTAGAGGCCGTGCTGTTCGGCGCCGACGGAGTTCTCGCGGGCGCCGCATCCGGCAGCCTGGTGATCGATTGCTCCACGATCGCGCCCGAGTCGACGCGCGAGTTCGGCCGCCGTCTCGCCGAGCGGGGCATCGGCATGGTCGACGCGCCGGTCTCGGGCGGCTCCGAAGGTGCCCGCCTGGGAACCCTGACGATGTTCGTCGGGGGAGCGGATCAGGACGTGGCCCGCGCGAGACCAGTTCTGGAGGCCATGGGCAAGACCATCACTCACCTCGGCCCGCTCGGCAGCGGACAAGCCGGCAAGGCGGTGAATCAGGTGATCCTCGGCGGGGCCTACCTCGGTCTCGCGGAAGGGCTCATTCTGGGACTGAAGGCCGGGCTGGATCCCAAGCCGCTGGTCGCGGCTCTCTCGGGCGGTTCTGCCCAGAGCTGGGCCTTGACAAATCGCAGCGGCAACATGATCGCCGACCAGTACCCGCTCGGATTCCGGCTCTCGCTTCATCGCAAGGATCTCGGCATCGCCCTGTCGATGGCCGGCGAGCTGGGCGTGATGCTGCCACTCGGGATGCTCGTCGCGACGCTCGAAGACCGGCTTCTCGCCGAGGGCCACGGCGACGAGGACATGTCCGCGATCGCGAGGGTGATTCGGGAGCTCTCGGCGCCGGCGGCGGCTGAGCCGGTCGATGGGGACACGCCGATTGGCTCGACCATGTAGGTCGATCCGAAACCACCGTGGCGCTTGCCGGGTCTGTATGATCCGCCCATGAATTACGAACTGTTCATGGAAGAGGCACTGGCCGAAGCTCAGGTTGCGCTCGACCAGGGCAAGGCGCCCATCGGCGCCGTGGCCGTTGTGGATGACGCAATGGTCGCCCGAGGGCACGACCGGGTCGAGGAGCTGAACGACCCCACGGCCCATGCCGTCGTCGTCGCTCTTCGCGAGGCCGCCCGCAAGATGGGCCGCGATCGCCTGGCCGACGCCACGATCTTCGTCACCCGGGAACCGTGCCCCATGTGCGTGGGGGCGCTGCTTGCCAGCGACGTCGAAGCTCTCGTATTCGCCGTCTCGAACCCGATCGACGGGGCCGCCGGCAGCGTCATGCAGCTGGCCCAGGACGGCAGGCTGGCACGCAAGCTCAAGGTCGTCAGCGGCATCCGTTGCGAGGAGGCTGAGGAGTTGTTCGCCCAGGCCGAGCCGGTCGAGGCGATCCGGTCGGCGGAGAGGCTCAGGCCGGTCCCCGACTGAGGTCGGTCATACCGCGTCGACGTGCGATCGCGGCTCCCAAACCCGCGGCCGGCCTCACCTCATCCCGTTCGTCAGCCGGAGTTTCGTGCCTGCGTTCGGGTGTTGCCGCGGCTCTGGTATTCTCTCGCGCGGAGAGGTGTCCGAGTGGTTGAAGGTGCCGCTCTCGAAAAGCGGTGTGCGCGAGCACCGTGGGTTCGAATCCCACCCTCTCCGCCACTCATTTGATCCAGAGGCCCGCGGGCGCGGGCGCGTCGCCGGTCAGGCCGGCAGGCGACGTTCCGCCGATCGAGGGATCGGCGGGCAGGGCCCGTCGCGGGCCGCAGCCGCGGAGAGGTCGCCTAGTGG
>PMXR01000059.1 GCA_003171035.1 Chloroflexota bacterium | reverse complement strand
TACCGGCCCAAGGCCCGCAGCCGTGTGAAGAAGGGTCACCGCCAGGAACTGACGGTGCTCAAGATCACGGAAGTCCGCCTCGGGTCCAAGAGCGCCGCCGCGGACGCCAAGGAAGCCGAAGCCGCCGCCGCAGTCGCTCGCGAGAAGGTCTCGAAGGCCGCCGCTCGCCAGGCCGCGGAAGACGCCGCGCTGGCCGAGAAGCTCAAGGCTCGCAAGGCCGAGGAAGAGCAGGCGGCAGCATCCAAGGCGAAGGCGCCCAAGGCCGCTCCGGCCAAGGACGACGCGCCGGCGAAGGCCGCTCCCAAGGCCGCCGCGAAGGCCGCGCCGAGGAGCGCCAAGACCGACGTACCTGCCGGTGAGGCTCCTGCGGGTGAGGCCGCTCCCAAGCGCGCCGCCCGACCCAAGAAGGACGAATAATCCATGGCTCACAAGAAGGCAGGCTCGAGCTCCAAGAACGGCCGCGATAGCGTCGGTCAGCGCCTGGGCACGAAGTGCGGCGACGGCCAGTTCGTGACCGCCGGGTCGATCATCGTCCGGCAGCGCGGCATGACGTTCAAGGCCGGCCCGAACGCGGGTCTCGCCCATGACTACAGCGTGTTTGCCAAGATCGACGGGACCGTTCACTTCGAGCACGTAACCCGCCAGAAGAAGCAGATCCGCATCGAAGCCCTCGCGGGCGAGTAACCCAAGCCCATACAGCGGGCCCGGCACCACGCCGCCCGCGCCACCGACGACCACCGGCGGGAAACCGAACGGAAGGCGCCCGGGGAGTTGCACATGAAGCCGAACATCCACCCCAAGTATCAGCAGGCGACCGTTCAGTGCGCCTCGTGCAAGACGACTTTCGAGGTCGGCTCCACCCGAACTGAACTGCGCGTCGACGTGTGCAACAACTGCCACCCGTTCTTCACGGGCAAGCAGATGATCCTCGACACCGCCGGTCAGGTCGAGCGGTTCCAGCGTCGCCTCGAGCGCACTCAGCGCGCCTAGGCTCGCGCCCGGATGCGGGCACGACACGGCCGATCGCCGGCCGGCTGAAGCCATCTTTCGCTGCGGACGCGGCGACCGCCGCGGCCTCACGCACCTGAGAGGCTAGAATCCGGCCATGGCTACCTTCCAATACGGCGGCCAGGCGCTCATCGAGGGCGTCCTGATGCGCGGCCGAAACGCTCTCGCGGTCGCACTCCGCCACCCGGATGGTTCCATCGTCTGGGGAACGGAGCGCCTCGACCTGGGCCTGCGCGCCCGTCGAGCGCTCAAGATGCCCTTCCTGCGCGGCCTCGTGGTCCTCTACGACACGCTTGTCACCGGCACGCGCTGGCTCGTGAGGTCGGCGACTCTCCAAGCCCTGGCCCTCGAGGACGGTGACGAAGGCGGCGCCAAGCCGGCTGCCGGTGGCGGCGCGGGCGTCGCTTCGACCCTGGCCGGCGGACTGCTGAGCTCCGCGGCGATGCTGTTCGCGGGGCCGGCCCTGTGCGCCGCATCTGGCTCGTACTCGGATCCGGACGCCTCGACCGAGCCCAAGCCCTCCGGCGCCGAGCAGGGACTCGGCAAGGGCTACACCGTTGCCGTCGGCGGGATGCTCTTCCTGAGCTTGCTGCTCGGCATCGTGTTCTTCTTCCTCGTGCCGCTGCTGCTGGCCCGTGCCACCGTCGGCCGCGTTGACCAGGGCTTTGGGCTGCAGCTGTCGGAAGGCGTGATCCGGGTGGCCATATTCGTCGGCTACCTGCTACTGATGTCCCGAGCCGCCGACGTCCGGCGCACCTTCCAGTACCACGGCGCCGAGCACATGTCGATTCACACGCTCGAGGGCGGCGACCCGCTGACCGTCGAGGCCGCCCGCAAGTACCCGACCGCTCATCCGCGCTGCGGCACGGAGTTCCTGGTCGTGGTCCTGATCGTCTCGATCCTGGCCTTCGCGGTCGTCGGCAACCTCTCGCCGATCTGGCTGGTCCTGTCGCGGATCATCCTCATCCCGGTGATCGCCGCGATCAGCTACGAGCTCCTCCAGCTCGGGGCGCGGCATCGCAGCCACCGCGTGGTCCGCTGGCTGTGGTCGCCCGGCATCTGGGTCCAGGCCATTACGACGCGCCAACCCACGGACGACATGATCGAAGTCGCGATCGTCTCGCTGGAGCAGGCGCTGATCGCCGACGGCAACGACGTCCCGGCCGGCAGCGCCGACTACGACGCCCGCCCGCTGAACCCTGAGACGGACCTGCAGCCGGCCGAAGATGGGACCATTGGTCAAAACCGGAGGCCTTGACCAGTGATTGACGCCAAGCTGATCGAGATCGCGGGCCAATACGACGAACTCAACGCCGAACTGGCGCGGCCCGAGACCGGGTCGGACCCGGCCGCGCTCAAACGTCTCGGCAAGGAGCTGTCCCAGCTCGAGCCCGTCGTAAGCGCCTGGCGCGAGTTGTTGGCCGCTCGCAAGGGGCTGGACGAAGCCGTCGAGATGCGCGACTCGGGCGATCCGGAGATGCACGACCTGGCCCAGGAAGAGGTCCGAGCACTGGAAACCCGCGAAGCAGAATTGATCGACGGGCTCCGGGTGCTGCTCCTGCCCAAGGATCCTCTCGACGAGAAGAACGTCATCCTGGAGATCCGGGCCGGCACCGGCGGCGACGAAGCCAAGCTCTTTGCCGCGGAACTGCTGCGCATGTACCTCCGCTACGCCGAGCGGCACAGGATGTCGGCCGAGATCCTTCACGCCGAAGAGAACGGCATCGGCGGGATCGGCGAGGCCATCGTCAAGATCGACGGCCGCGGCGCCTACAGTCGCCTCAAGTTCGAGGCCGGCGTCCACCGCGTCCAGCGCATCCCGGTGACCGAGTCGAGCGGCCGGATCCACACCTCCACCGCGACGGTGGCCGTGATGCCGGAGGCCGAGGAGATCGACATCCAGATCGACGAGAAGGACATTCGCGTCGACGTCTACCGATCAACCGGCCCCGGCGGGCAGTCGGTCAACACCACGGACTCGGCCGTCCGGATCACGCACAAGCCCACCGGCATCGTGGTCGCGATCCAGGACGAGAAGAGCCAGATCAAGAACAAGGCCAAGGCGATGTCCGTCCTGCGCAGCCGGCTGCTCGATCACGAGCGAGCCAAGGCCCAGGCGACCGAGTCGGCGCTGCGGCGCAGCATGGTCGGCTCCGGAGAGCGATCCGAGAAGGTCCGGACCTACAACTTCCCCCAGGACCGACTGACCGACCATCGCATCGGGCTCGACCTGCACAGCCTGCCCAACGTCATGGACGGCGACATCGACAAGCTGATCGATGCCCTGAGCAACACCTACCAGGCCGAGTTGCTGAGTTCGCTCATCTCCGATGACGCCAACTCGTGACCGCTGATGGGCACCCCGCCCGGCCCGCTCTCCTGTAGCGGCAGGCCGGCAATGTCGACGATCGGCGAGCTACTGACCGCAGGAACCGCGCGGCTGCGGGCGTCCGGTTCGGAGAGCGCCAGGCTCGATGCCGAATTGCTGCTCGGCTGGGCGATTGGCGCGGAACGAACGGCGGTGATCGCCCATCCCGATGCTCCCGTCGGGGCCGATGCCGCCGCCAATTTCGAGGCCGGACTTGTGCGGCGCGAGGCCGGCGAGCCGGTCGCGTACGTGCGCGGCTACAAGGAGTTCCACGGCCTGGCGTTTGCCGTCGACGCACGGGCCCTGATTCCGCGGCCGGAGACGGAGCTGCTCGTCTCGGAGGCGGAGCGCGAGGTGGCGCACCGGCTGACGTCCGCGCCGCGGCCGGACGGGACGCCGAACCTGCGGGTCGTCGACGTTGGCACCGGCTCGGGCGCGATCGCGATTGCGCTGGCGTCGCTTCTGCGCAAGCGCCGAATGCTTCCCGAGGTCTCGATGCGGGCGCTCGACTGCTCGCACGACGCGCTCGAGCTGGCGCGCGAGAATGCCGTCGGCCATGCGGTCGCCGACGTGATCACGTTCACCCAATCCGACCTGCTGCCCTCGACCGAGCCGCCGTTCGACCTGATCCTGGCCAACCTGCCCTACATCCCGTCGGGCGACATCGATGGCCTGCCGGTCGCCGCCTCGTTCGAACCTCGGCTGGCGCTCGACGGCGGGCCCGACGGGCTGACGATCGTCCGACTGCTGCTCAACGCCCTGCCCGGCGCGCTTCTGCCGGATGGCGTGGCGCTTCTGGAGATCGGCTTCGATCAGGGGCCGGCGGTTGAAGCGGCCGTGGCGGCACTGCCGGGGGAGTGGCGTTGTTCCGTGCTGCCGGATCTGGCGGGGCACCCGCGGCTCGCCCGCGTCGAACGCGCGGCCGCGAGTGGCGCGGGGAGTGGCGCGGCCGGCGCAGGGCGCCCAGGCGTCGCGGGGCGCCGCTGATGGTCGAGCCGCGTCTGCCGATCCGCCTCATCGCCCTGGACATCGACGGAACTCTCGTCGGCGAGAATCTCGTCATCGGCGAACGAACTCTCGCGGCCGTGGACGAAGCCAAGCGGCGCGGCATCGCCATCTCGCTGGTGACCGGCCGGATGGCCACCAGCGCCGTGCCGTTCGCCGAGGCGCTGGGGTTGACGGGGCCGGTCGTCGCGCAACAAGGGGCCATGGCCCGATCCATGCCCGCGCCGGGCTCGAAACGCCCTGGACGGCTGCTGTTCCACCGCCCGCTCACCGCCGCGGTTACCCTCGAGATCGTCCAGTGGTGTATCGAGCGTGATCTCACGCCGCACTTCAACCACCTGGAGTGGATGATCGTCGGCTCGACCGAGGAGCGGCTGGAGGAGTACCGGCTCTTCGTCGGCGACCGGCTGCGGATCGTGCCCGACGTTCGCGTTCGCGCCGCCAGGCCCGTGACCAAGGTCGTGGCGCTGGGTGAGGGCAATCACTCGCTGGACGTGCTGGAGGAAGGCCGCGCCCATTTCGCCGGCCGCGCCGAAGTCACACTCAGCCACCCGCGCTTCCTCGAGTTCATGGCCCCGGGCGTTTCCAAGGGCCTCGGCGTGCGCTGGCTCGCCAGACGGCTCGGCATACTGCTCGAACAGACAATGGCCATCGGCGACCAGTACAACGATCT
>PMXR01000054.1 GCA_003171035.1 Chloroflexota bacterium | reverse complement strand
GCAGCGGCCAAGCCGGCAGCAGCGGCCAAGCCGGCAGCAGCGGCCAAGCCGGCAGCAGCGGCCAAGCCGCGAGTCGCTGGGACCGCGACGACGCGCAAACCGACCGCCACGAAGACGCCTCCGGTCAAACCCGGCACGGACCAGGGGGCAACAGAAAAGCCCTAGCTGTTCTTCTTACCAGGACTGTTGAGGGCGATCGCCTGGCGAACGAGCGCCTTGAAGGCGGACTCGTCGACTTCTTCTCCTGCGTGGATGTCGATCGCACGGCGGGCGTTTCCCTCGAGACTGGAGTTGAAGAGACGAGCCGGATCCTCCAGAGACGCGCCCTTCGAGAAGGTCAGCTTCACGACATCTTTGTAGGACTCGCCCGTGCAGATCATGCCGTCGTGGGACCAGACCGGTGTGCCCGGGGAGGAGGGCTTTACCCACTTCAACTCCTCGACGACGTCCGGGTCTGCTTCCTTGATGAACCTGCGCATTCTGCTGAGGGATTCCCCGCGCCAGTCCCCGAGTTCGGCGATTCTTTCCGAGATGAGTTCCGATCCAGACTGGCCTTGGCTCGCGCCCGGCTCTTCCATCTCCTCATCCTAGCGTTCCAGAGACAAAGCCGGGAAGCCCCGGCCAGATCTATCCGGCCTGTGGTCCCGACGCCTCCGGCGCCGTGTCAGCCGGCGCGAGCGGTATGACCAGGATAAACGTCGAACCCGAGCCCTCCTCGGACTCCGCCCAGATTCGCCCGCCGTGCGACTCCACCACATGGCGAGCGATGGACAGACCCAGCCCCGTGCCGCCACGGCCTCGAACGCGGGCCCGGTCCACTTTGTAGAACCGTTCGAAGATGCGCGCCAGGTCCGCCCTCGGGACGCCGATCCCCGGGTCGCGGACCCAGACCCGGATCTCGCCCGGATCTTCGCGCACGCCGACGACGATCCGGCCGCCGTCGGGGCTGAACTTGACGGCGTTGTGGAGCAGATTGACCAGCACCTGACCGAGGCGGTCTTCGTCGCCCCGCACCGGCGATACGCGATCCGGCAGGTCCAGGTCTATGCGCAAACCCTGCCGTTCGGCGAACATGCGCAGCCGTTCGGCGGTAGTTCGGGCGAGCTTGACGAGGTCGACGTCGTCGAGCAGCAGCTGAACCGTGCCGCTCTCGATCCGCGACAGGTCCAGCAGCTCGTTGATCATCTGAATCAGGTGGCCTGTCTCGATCTCGATCTTGGCGATGCGGTCGCGGAGGCGGGGCGATGCCGACTCGGCGTCCCGCGCTGCCGTTTCCGCCAGCAGGCTGATCGTCGTCAGGGGCGTGCGCAGTTCGTGCGAAAGGTTGTCGATGAACTCGGCCCGGATACGCTGCAGCCGGCGCAGCTCGGAGACATCCTCCAGGACCAGCCAGACGCCCGATACGGGTGAGCGGCGCGCTCGCACCGTGACCGTCGCGCCCGAACTCGACCGGACGGTCAGCTCGCCGTTGGCGGCGCCAAAGTCCATCGCGGTCCGGGCGATGACTTCGATACGGGCGTCGACGAAGGCCTCCAGCGCCGACCGGCCGGCCATCGAACCCGGCCGACGCTCGAGCATGACGTGGGCCGCGCCGTTGGCGAACTCGACCGTCAGGTCGTCGCGAAGCCGGACCACGCCGGCGGTCAGCAGTTCGGTCAGGTAGTCGGTGTCGTGGCTCGTCTGCTCCGCCTGCCAGTGAGCATCCTCGGCATGCTCCAGGGCTTCGCGGACCTTCTTCTCGACGTCGTCGGAGTCGGTCGCGCCCGTGGCCTCGCGCAGCCGGTCGATGGCCCGGCCGCGGCTGATGGCGACCGCCAACGACCAGCCCAATAGGACCGCCAGAGCGACGATGAACAGGATCTCGGCCGCATCCATGATTCGAGCATGGCACAGCGGACGCCTTTCGGCTCGGCGTTCAAGCTCGTTCGGCACTCATGCCCGCCGGGCGCTACCCTTGCCGTGTTGGTGGTAAGGGCCACGATGCACAGATCGCGACTCATCTCGGAGGTTGGCCAGGTGCCCTCGTTTCGTCTGATCCCGCGCGAAGAGCGATTCTTCGATCTATTCGTTGAGGACGCCGCCAATGTCCTGGACGGGGCCCGCCAGCTCGAAGCCATGCTGCGCAGCTTCGACAACCCCGACAAGTCCGCCAAAAGGATCCGCGAGACCGAGCACAAAGGCGACGAAATCAGCCACGACATCGGCCGCCGGCTGGAGCAGACCTTCGTCACGCCCTTCGATCGCGAGGAGATCCACGCCCTCATCAGCGGCCTGGACGACATCCTCGACCTGATCGAGGAAGTGGCCGACACGTTCGTCCTCTACCGGATCGAGTCGCCGACCAAGATGTCGGTCAAGCAGGCTGCTCTGATAGTTCTGGCTTGCGAGACGCTCCACACCGCGCTCAGCAACCTGCGCGGCTTCAAGGACCTGGACAAGTACGTCGTAGAAGTCCACCGCATCGAGAACGAGGGCGACAGACTGGCCCGCTCGGCTATCGCCGCTCTCTTCGACGATGGCGCCAAGACACTCGAGATCCTCAAGTGGAAGGACGTCTACTCCCTCCTCGAGGACACGATCGACAAGTG